>CAYGNV010000096.1:0-8544 GCA_964351355.1 uncultured Smithella sp. | reverse complement strand
TGATTTGATTGATTGCCGCCTCAATTTCCTTGTCTGTTGCTACAATCTTTTTGCTGCTGGCTTCGTTGGTTACGATCGTGCGCAAAACGAACTCTTCCATCAACTGCTTTTTTATCTCATCCTGTGCTTCTTTCTTCTTATCGGCGGGAATCTTATCTTTATAGAGATTCATTTTTTCTGCGACCCTTTTGGCCAGTTCGTCCTTTTTTAAAACAAGACCGTCAACACTGACCGCCACATCCTTGGGCACAACTTGTTTGGCATCTTTCATTTCCGGTGTGATCACGGCTTTATCCAAACCGAGAGGCGGTTCGGTTTGTGCGGTTTGTTGCGTCTGCTGCGGAGATTCTTTAGTGGTTTCTTCTTTTTTGCTGCAACCCAATGTTGCGGCTATCAGAATGACACATAAAGCAGTCAGGACACTTTTCATTACGATTTTATTCATCAATTTCCTCCAGAAAATAGTTAACGATCATAAATATTATTTTGATCTATATGCGAAATCATCCCGGCAAGTCAAGAAGATTATCCCATGAAGCAATACGGTTCATCGATTGGCCATGTTTCGGAGGTAGCGCAGAATCCTCATTTCATCTTCCGGGGCCGGAAAGTCTTCAGCAGGCAGCCCGCCTGGATAGTCCCAATTCAACATCTCTAGAATTTTGTTCAATGCGGAAACCAGACTGATGCGCGGATAAAGCGTTTTGGAGAGATCATTGATCAGCTTTAACGTTTCGAAGCCGTCAAACCAACCATGAAAATGTCTTTCGCAGGTCTTCTCATCATTGAGATTACGGCGGATTTTTGGCCAGACTGCTAAAAAACCACGGGCGACTAAAAATGATGCTAACCCGCTATCGATATCCCGCGCTTTGGCGATAATTTGATGTTCGGAGCAGTTGAAGGATTGCTTCATCAAGGCAATCCACTCTTTCAGAATGATGAATATCCGGGGATCGTAGAGGCGTTGCTCCTGGCCCGCGCCGGAAACAATTTTTTCAACCGCGGCCCCAGTGCCAAAGGGGACCCGGGCAGAAATACGCGCGGAAGGATAGACCCGTGTTGCGCTGATTTGGCTGATGGAACCTGTTTTTGCCAGTTTGTTTAGAAAATAGAAATCCTCTCCCGCCTCGCGGCGATTCATTCCCCGCACGGCCAGATAACTATCAGCTGTTGTAACAATGGTTGAACCGATCGAATAAAAAGCATAGGGCGATTGAGCGTATTTCAGACCTAATACCCAATAGCGCAGGAAGATTTCATAATAACAAATCGCAGCCCGCTCTATTTTGTCTAAAGGCATTTGATGTTCATAGGCAATGATGCCGATCTGGGCTTTGCCGGAGAGAAAAACGCTTCGAACGGCCGATAAATAGTCGGATTGAACAAGCGTATCCGCATCCAGGCTCAGAATGAGGCGCGGCTCGCCGGAATTCTGCAAAAGGCGCAGGGCCATGTCCATACCGATTTTGCGGGCCATGCCAACGCCGCCAGCACGGGGAGGGATTTCTAAACCACTAGAAGATGCATCCATAAAGCCTAATCTTAACGGCCGGTCAGCTATCATTTGCAGTGAAACATGAAGATCAGCGGCAAGATTAAATTTACTTATGGGCTGTTTACTGGTCAACGCATCGAGTAATTTTAGTGTTTGGGCATTGTTTTCTTTGACGTCGGCTGATGCGTCCGCCTTATTATTGACTACGCAGAGGATCAAGGTTGTTTCTAAATACCTCTCGTCGTTGGCGGCGATGGACGCCAATGTGGCAAAGATCAGATCTTTTTCCGCATAAGCCGGAATAACGACAACCTGTTCAATGTTTTCGAGATTCCCGGCCTGTAGTTTCCAGTGAAGCCCCGCCGCGTATCTGTTCAGGTAATCATTCAGTAAGGACGCTTTTTTCATGACAATATTTCTAAAACCCGGCGATGCAGGGCGGAATAATCCCCTCCGGGAACCCACTCTATCCGTATGCCTTTTTTCTCCATGCGCCGAAACCACGTCATCTGCCTTTTGGCAAATTGGCCGATGGCAATCTGAAGCTTCGACGTCATCTCATCCTTTGTTATTGCGTTTTGCAGATAACGGGCGACATACCGATATTCCAGACCAAAGCTGTCCAACCGCTCCCAGGATACGCCCCGCGAGTGTAATCGGGACACCTCTTCAATCATTCCATCAGCCATTCTCTGCTTAAGCCGGTCCGCAATTCTCTGCCGCAGCATGGACCTTTCCCAGTGGATGCCGAATATTCCGGCATGGATGCAGGGTCTTTGCTGTTGTTCGCCTGACGGATTTTGTCTGGCCTTTTCAATTTCAATTTTTCTAATGAGCCGGTCCCTGTCTTTCAGATCGGTTTTGTTATGCAACTGAGGAGTCATGGCCAGAAGAATGTCCTGAAGCTCGTCCTGCGATTTTCCGACAAGCTCTTCTCTCAGGCAAGCATCCTGCAAGGCCTGCGGCAAGGCATAATCAGCAAGCACGGATTCCAAATAAAGACCCGTCCCGCCGACAAGAACAGGCCATACTTGTTTTTCTTTCAATTTGTTAAATATCTCATAGAATCTCTTCTGGAATTCAAATAGATTAAACTCCTGTTGCGGTTCAATAATGTCAATCAAATGATAGGGCACGATTCCGCCGTTTATCCGAAACTCGGACAAATCTTTACCCGTGCCGATATCCATCCCCCGATAAATCTGACGCGAATCCGCCGAGATAATTTCTCCCTGAAGATCAGCGGCCAACCTGACTGCCAGCGTTGTTTTGCCGGAAGCGGTCGGTCCCAGTATGACGATAAGATTTTTTCTCATGACTATTGACTTGAAATTCTCTTTCTTTGCGTGTAACCCTTTCCGGCATGAACAAAAGACTCGATCTGACCAATGAAGCAATCTTCCCTCTGATTCTGAAAATGAGTTAGCCGTCCATTATCGCCATGATCGCCATCTCTGTTTACAATATCATCGACACATTCTGGCTTTCGCGATTAAGCCATCAGGCACTGGCCGCCTTAACCGTTTGCTTTCCCATTCAAATGATTTTCGCGGCAATCGGCGTCGGTACCGGGGTGGGCGCCGGTTCCTTTTCCGCCCGAATGTTTGGCGCCGGAAAACTTATACAGGCAAAACAGACAGCCGGCCAGATTTTTTTTCTATCTTTTTTGTTTGGTTCAGCGCTTATCCTGGCCGTTATTTTTTTCCGTGATCCGATTCTTATTTTCTTTGGCGCATTTGATGAAATTATGCCGCTTTGCCGGGCCTATCTTGACATTATTGTTTTCAGTGCGCCTTTTCTGTTCTTGTCCATGATGTCCAACAATTTACTGCGCGCCGAAGGCCGGCCTGTTTTATCGATGGTCGTTGTTTTAATTTCCTCTGGTTGCAGCGCGGTTCTGGACCCGCTTTTGATTTTCGGTATCGGCCCCTTTCCGCGTCTGGAGATACGGGGCGCGGCGCTGGCCGTCGTCATGGCGCAATTTTCCGCCAGCCTTTTTTCCATTTATTTTTTACAACTGAAATCTTCAAAATATGAATTAAAATGGAGATACCTGCTCCCGGATATTTCAATCATCAAGTCCATTTTCGCCACCGGATTGCCGTCGGTCATCACCAATTTAATTATCGCCCTGGTTTTAATTATTTACAATCACGTCCTGGCTCATTTTGGTTCACTAGCCGTTGCCGCACTGGGTATCTGTTTCCGCGTGAATGGTCTGATCACCATGGTTCTTTTCGGCATTGGCTTCGGCATCATGCCGGTTATCGGTTTCAGCCTGGGCGCCAAACTCTACCAACGCCTGCGACAAACTGTCGCTGTTTCGGTAAAAGTCGCCACTTATTTTGCGGCGGTTGCTTCGATTCTTCTGGCTGTCTTTGCCGAACCCATCGTTGGTATTTTCTCAAAAGATCCCGCATTAATCGCCATGGCCACAAGCGCCTTGCGCATTTACGTTTCCGTGCTTGTTTTCGCCGCACCCATTACGATTTACATTAACATGTTTATCGGTCTGGGCAAGGGCGCCCTGGCGATGTACCTCCTTTTCTTTCGTGACACGATATTGCTGATTCCACTATTAATCGTTTTATCATCATGGTTTGGGTTGACGGGTGCGTGGTTAGCGCTGCCCATTTCCACTATCATCGCTTTCGTTGTTATCTATTTTTGCGCACAAAAAGAGTTAAAACGATTTGCCGCGTAATGAATGATAAAAAAATGCCCCGTAAAACGGGGCATTTTTGCTTAATGTTAATTGATTGGAATGATTATAGTGGTTGAACGTTTGTTGCGCTGGGTCCCTTGTTGCCCTGTTCAACATCGAAACGAATTCTCTGGCCCTCATAGAGAGTCTTAAATCCGGTTCCGGAAATGGCACTATAATGAACAAAAACATCTCCGCCCTCATCGTTTTCAATAAAACCAAACCCCTTCTTCTCATTGAACCACTTTACTTTTCCTTCTGCCAAAGCTAAAAGTCCCCCTTTCAAATATTTGTTTCTTCCGGTTTAAGACCTCAGAAACTAAAAAAACCGCACAAATTCTTTTCTTGATTTAAGAATTTTCTGCGGTTAATTTTTCTTTTTGTAAAGCAATCTAAGCACTACCAATTTCCTAACAAAAACCGTCTATCTCTTCTGTCATGTGACTTTTTATGGTCACATTTAGCCCGACAATAACATCATTTTTATTAAAATCAAGCTTTTTTTTCGTGAAGATATTGTCTCAAACACGCAGCCAAATATGCTTCCTGCCCGGCGTAGAAATGATCCGTTGCCCGCAAGATCTTTAATTTGGATTGAATATATTCAGCGTTTTTCCTTAAATCATCCACATCACAAAACGGATCGCCATCTCCGCAGATCATCAACTCCACGGCATTTTCCAGTCCATCCCAATCAAAATCAAAATATTTTTGAGGGGGAGAAATTAAAATTGTGGAAGCAATCAGTGAAGGTTTATCCGTGAGCAGGCGGCAGCAAACCCAGGCCCCGAAAGAATAACCAGCCAGAGTGATTTTTTCGACACCCTGACTTTTTATAAATTCACAGGCCGATACAATATCCTGCTTTTCTCCCCTGCCCTCATCATAGCGGCCGGTGCTTTCTCCGACGCCGCGAAAATTAAATCGTAATGTCGAATAGCCGCAAGACGAAAATACATCCCGGATTGTTTCCACGACATTATTATACATGGATCCGCCCATCAGCGGGTGAGGATGACAGATCACCACGCCTGCCGCACCTGCCGCCCGACGCCACAACCCTTCGCCGGCAAGCATGCCGTTTTTCCAGAATACTTTTTCTTCCTGCTGCATAACCGTCAAATGTCCCCCGCGCGATGACATGCGCACAATCCCTTTGTCTGGCATGGCTTAAGCCGGGGCTGCTTTTCGTCACAAATTGCTATTTTATAGACGCAACGATTTTTAAAATTGCACCCCTGATCGCCCGCATCCCAAGCCTCTCCTCGAGTCTCGATTTCACGTTTTGGCTTATGCGGATCACAAGACGGCATGGCCGAAAGCAGCATTCGCGTATAGGGATGAAACGGCGTCGAATACAGATCATTTTTATCCGCCAGTTCGACGATGTGTCCCAGATACATCACGGCAATCCGGTCGGACACATGACGGATGACATTGAGGTCGTGTGAGATAAACAAATAAGTCAAACCGAAGTCTTTTTTCAGATCCTTGAGCAGATTCAGAATTTGCGCCTGAATCGAGGCATCGAGAGCGGAAACCGGTTCGTCGGCGATGACCAGCGCAGGCTGAAGCGCCAGCGCGCGCGCGATTCCGATGCGCTGCCTCTGCCCACCGCTGAACTCATGTGGATAACGTTTGGCCTGTTCCTGACTCAAACCGACTTTAGTCATCAGTTGGGCCGCCCTTTCCCGGTTTTGCTCACGGCCGGCCATCCGATGTATGGTGAGCGGTTCCTGAATGATACTGATCGCGGATTTTCGAGGATTGAGAGACGAATACGGGTCCTGAAAAATCATCTGCACGCGGCGACGGTAGGTTTTTAAATCGGTGGAAGACAGCGCAAAGATATTCTGATCTTTAAAATAAGCGCTGCCCGCATCCGGCTCTTCCAGCCTCATCAGCAGCCTCGCCAGCGTTGATTTTCCGCAGCCTGATTCGCCAACCAGCCCCAGGGTTTCCCCCTCCAATATTTGCAGATCAACACCATCCACCGCCCGGACAATCCTGGGCCGGTTTTGCAGGAAACCACCACCAAGAGAATATTTTTTTTTCAGTTTTTGAATATCGATCAAGACAGGCGCCATGGCGCTTACAACTCCTTCATTGTTCTTTTATTTGGGAAATAAAGCAGGAGACAAAATGACCGTCTTCAATTTCCATCAACTCCGGCTCGTGAGCGCGGCATTCATCCTCGGCCAGTGCACAGCGTTCGGAAAAACGGCAGCCGGACGGCAGATCATAGAGACGGGGAACCGTTCCGGGAATGGTTTTTAAGTAGGCTTCGCCATCAACGCTGATATCAGCGCACCCGGAAGGGCGCGACTCGATCAGGCCTCGGGTATAGGGGTGCAGTGGACGGGCAAATAATTTTTCCACACCCGCTGTTTCCACAACCTTGCCCGCATACATCACCGCCACTTTTTGCGCCGCTTCGGCGACAATTCCCAGATCGTGCGTGATCAGAATGACCGCCATATTATTTTTTTCTTTCAGATCGGAAATTAAATTAAGAATCTGCGCTTGAATCGTCACATCCAGCGCCGTGGTCGGTTCATCCGCAAGCAGCAACTGAGGACGACAAGACATGGCCATTGCAATCATGACGCGTTGACGCATGCCGCCGCTGAGCTGATGGGGATAATCCTTCACCCTTCTTTCGGGATCGGGAATGCCGACTTCATCCAAAAGCCTCACGCTCAGGGCAAGCGCCTCTTTGGCCGGAACATGCTGGTGAAGTCGGATCGCCTCCGCAATCTGATCGCCGATACGCAAGACGGGATTGAGCGACGTCATCGGTTCCTGAAAGATCATGGCGATATCATGGCCCCGTTTTTTCCGCATGTCGTCTTCGGATAATGACAACAAATCCATGCCGTTAAACAACACGCGGCCTTCGGCGATCTGGCCGTTTGCCGGAATCAGTCTCATCACGGAAAGCGCCAGCATTGTTTTGCCGCAACCGGATTCTCCCACAATGCCCAGCGTTTCACCGGCGTTCAACATCAGAGAAACGCCGTCAACTGCCTTGATCACGCCCTTGGCCGTTGAAAAAACCGTTTTTAAATTTTGAATTTCCAGAAGTGGCTGCATAATTATTTTTTTAACCGGTTCTGCAGATATTCAAGAAGCAGACGCACCGTCACGCCTGATGCACCCTTGGGAATATAGGCCTTATCTTTAGTTGTCCAGGCAGGCCCCGCAATGTCCAGATGCACCCAGGGGGTGTCGCCGACAAATTTACTGAGGAATGCCGCGGCTGTGATTGTGCCCGCCGCGCGCCCGCTGCTGTTTTTATAATCGGCAATATCGCTTTTGATCAACTCGGAATAGCTTTCCCATAACGGCAGCTCCCAGACCAGTTCGCCGGTTGTCTGGGCGGCTTGATTGATCTCTTTTTTGAGTTGCTCATCCATTCCCAGCATGCCGATGACATCATCGCCCAGCGCCACGATGCACGCGCCGGTTAAGGTGGCGATGTCAATGATGGCCGCCGGTTTATACTTCGACGCGTAGGACAGGGCATCGGCCAGAATCAGACGTCCTTCGGCGTCCGTGTTCAGCACTTCAATGGTCTTGCCGGAATAGGATTTTAAAATATCGCCCGGCTTCAAGGCGCTGCCACCAGGCATGTTTTCCGTGGCGGGAATCAGACCGACGATGTTGATCGGCAGCTTCAGGTCCGCCGCCGCCATGACGACTGCCATAACCGCCGCGCCGCCGGACATATCCGTCTTCATTTCATCCATTTTTTCCGCGGGCTTTATGGAAATACCGCCACTGTCGAAGGTCAGGCCCTTACCGACCAGAGCAATCGGCGCATCGCCTTTTTTTCCGCCGGTATATTCCAGGATAATGAGTTTTGGCGGCTGATGACTGCCTGCCGCCACACCCAAGAGAGCGTTCATCCCGAGTGCTTTCAGCTTTCCGCGGTCCAGCACACGGCAGGAGACATTTTTTCTTTTTGCGATTTTCCCGGCATGGGCGGCCATGATCGTCGGCGTCATTTCATTGGCGGGCGCCGAAATGAGGTTGCGGGCAAAGTAAACGGCGTCTGTAATGATGTTCGTCCTTTTGACTTCATCGAGAATCACGGAATAATCTTCAGGGTCAGCCACAATTTCCAGTTGCCGCATTTCCTTGAGCTCGTCGCGGCCAACGGTTTTATAAGGCGTATATTGATACAGGCCCAGACCCGCCCCTTCCGCTATCGCCGCAATCATTTTTTCTTTTTGATCCGGCAAAAGATTCCAATCAATGGTTGTTGCCGCGTCTTTAATATTCAAGTCGCGCAGATGCTGCATGACACGGGCAAAAGCGTTGCGGATTTTTTCCAGATTCA
>CAYGNV010000095.1:0-8588 GCA_964351355.1 uncultured Smithella sp. | reverse complement strand
CGTTTTCTTCCGTCAGGTCTTTAAAGGCGTTTTCATTTTGAGGCTCCGGTCGCATGCGGAAGCGACGCCAGACCAAGGGGAAGCGATCTGCGGAACAGATGATGAGGTTCACCGCCAGAAGCCCCATCAGAAGGAAGAACCACACAGAGTGATAGACGTCAAAAATCTGCAACTTCTGCAGAAAAGAAAACAACCCCGGCGACAGGTGGCCGGCAAGTTCCGCCGCCGCTTCCCGCTGAGGAACCAGCGTTCCGATTAAGGAAAAAAAAGCAAGGAGCGATAGAAGAACGATGGCCAGTTGAACGGATGAAAAGAAAGACCAGATACCGGATTTGTTTTTGCTCAAATGAATTTTCTCCTGAAGATATTAATTTACTTCTTATGGCATCTGGCGCATTCCCGCGCGGCAAATGCTTTGCTGCCGTTGTGACACATGCCACAGGTCTTGCCGTGCAGCATCTCTGACATGACCATTTTTGTTTGGCCCTTCTTGATGGCAAAAGGATCAGGGTGACATTGATGACATGAAAATATCGCATGGCTTGCGTGGTGGAAATAGACATTTTGCATGGGGGTTTTGTATTTCAGCGTATCCGGATAGTAAACCGGCGTTTTGGCGGCGGGTTTATCCTTGTGGCAGCGGTTACAATCATAAAATGCCGATCCTTTCTTTTGAGAGTGGCATGTAAAGCAGGATTTTCCGCCCACGTGATCATTGAAGTCAATTTTGGCATCACTTCGGCGATAAGCAAAGGTTTGCGGATGGCAGGCCTTGCAACCGGCTTTCATCTGATGGGTTTCATGCTTGAATGAAACGGCCTTGGCGCCTTTGCCGTACTTGATCGTTTCTGAAGGCGCTGCAATGAACTTCTTATGGCATCGGCTGCAATCATTAACGGAAAAGCCTTTCTTTCCCTGTTGATCGTGACAGCCGAAACAATATTGCTGCCGGCTGTGATCGGCCATTTTAATTCTGGCTGCGCCCTCTTTCGGTTGAAATAAAGAATTATGACAGGTGCGGCAGTTCGCTTTTTTCAGGTGCGCCTCATGATGAAAGGCCACTCCTTTATCGCCCTTGCCCAGCGTGACGGACATTTTATAAGCCGGCGTTTCTTTTTGCGGCATGGGTGCGTTGGAACCAACATGGCATCGCGCGCATTGCGTATCCGAGGCAAACGCTTTTTTGCCATTATGGCAGGCGCCGCAGTATTTTCCCTTATAAAGGGAGTCCATGTTGAAATCTTTTTTATTCTGAACATGGAGGGCTTCCATTTCAAAAAGGCCGCTGTGACAAGTGGCGCAGGAAACGTCTTTCTGCGCATGGTACTGGTGACTGAAAATGACGGATTCCACAGGCTTGGTGTAAAGAATGCCTTTAGCCGGCTTGGCCGCATCCGCAAAGGAAGCTGCAAAACAGATCAAAAGCAGACTGATTATGACGATAAGCCGTTTGTGCATTTCTCCCTCAGCTACCCCTTCGTGTAAAAAATATTGGGCCTGGCGTCTGTTTCTTTTTTAAGAACCCAGACAGCCTTCTGCAACTGGTGAATCAGTTTATACACCCGGTCCTGCGGATTGGACAGATCGCCGAACACACGGACATCTGCCGGACAGGAGACCGAGCAGGCGACGTTTTTCTCGCCCTTTGAAAGTCTTGTTTCAAAGCAGAAATCGCACTTGTCGATGGCATGCTTTTCTTCATTGAAATAGCGGGCATTATACGGGCAGGCCACCATGCAGATTTTGCAGCCGATGCACTTCTTGTTGTCCATCATGACAATGCCGTTTGCTTTATTTTTGTATGTCGCAACGACAGGACATGCCCGGACACAAGGCGGATTGTTGCATTGATTGCAGAGCACCGGAATGAACTCTATTTTCTGGCCGATGGCCTGTGGTACCTCCCGCTCCAGAACCTTTGTCCGCCAGCCATAATCCGGAACGTTATTAGTGCTGATACAACCTTTTTCGCAGCGGCGGCAACCGATGCACTGATCCACCCGGATCACCATAGCGTAATGCGGTTTATAGGGATACTTCTGTGCGTAGGAGCCACGCGGAAATGTCTTTTCAGCCGCAGACACAACAGACGCAATCGAACCACCGGCAAATACACCGGTGATAACGAGGCCGATTTTCAGAAAATCCCGGCGATCCATTTCGGAAGGTATTTCGGTTTTTTCCAATATTCTTTCTGTATCAAACGGCTTGAAAATCATGGTTCACTCTCAGCCTTTCCGTTTTCGACCGCGTCGGCACAACGAATATCGCTAAACCCGTTGAATACCTTCTCTCCCAGTAAAAATGCCATACCGCAAAAACCGATCCCCCCCATGGCAACAAGAATTTCTTTCCACGTGGGAGCATAGGTATGCAGTTGCGAAAACTCCTTGACGCCAAGATCCCAATACAGAGGAACGATTTGTGCCATCACAACCAGATCCAGGCGCATGAAAAAGATACTGAAGATCATGAAGCCCGAGGCAACCAGCATCAGTCCACGTCTCCCGCCGCCGGACAGCAACAGCAGGAAAAAAGGAATCACAAGGCCGCAGGCGATCTCCAGCACCCAGAAACTGAAGGCGTGCGAACCCCTGATCATCTCATGGAGCGTGATCAGGCGCGTTTCGCCTCCGGTCGTCATGGCGATCATCTTCCAGATGGTTAAAAAAGCCACGGCGGCAATCATCAGCATGGCCAGTTTGCTCACAAGCGAAAGCGACTTTTGCTCGTCTTCATCCATACATCGCCCGCGGAGCTTTTGCGCTACAATGCTGAAAAAGATAATGAAAGCACTTCCCGTCATCATCGCCGACAAAATAAAATAAACGGGGAGATACGGACCGTACCAGATATCACGACCGTGCAGCATGGCAAAGATGCCGCCCAGATTGCTGTGCGCCGCTACGCCGGCCAAGACACTTAATAATCCAAAGAAAGCGGCAATGCTATGAGAAGAACGCATCAGCAAAACAAATTCCACCGCCATGAAAATCATATACAACATATACAGGGCACCCATCCACCAGATGTTGGAGGATAAATTAGGCGAAGTAAAAAAGAAAAGCATCATGCGGAAGGGATTTTCTATCTCCAGACCGATCACGAGAAAGCCGGATATAATGGTAATCAGGGCCAGCAGCACGGAACGTTTGGCAATCGGCAAAAAATCGCGGTTGCCGAACACATGCCCGATGGATGAAACCAGACAAAGCCCTGTAGAGGCCACAACAAAGAAAATATACGTGGCAATCAGGAGCGCCAGCGGCATCTCCCGGTAAGTACCGTAGGCATGGCGGCTTCCTTCGATAAACAGAGAATAAACACCTGAGACAACGCCGGCAAGGAACAGAACACCGAAAGTACACAAAAAGATAAGATACAGCGGGCCGCCGTTTATCACGCGGGCCGCCGCATCTTTAAGATAACTTAGACGTGTTGATTCTTCCGAACACCCCATGCTTTTCTTCCTTACGCCGGTTCAGATCCGTTTCAATTTAAGGAACAACAAAATCAAACTTATGGCACTGGGCGCATAAATTCTCCGATTTTGCATGCTGGCGATGACACAGATTGCAATCCAAGTCCGTGCCGTAGTGCGGTGACGTATGCGGGTTGCTCGGTTTTACGTCTTTGGTCTTTTCCGCCAGTTTAGCCGTTGCGCCATGACAGGCAACGCACTTGCTCATCTCCACCGGCGCGAGCTTTTTTACCTTGCCATGGCACTGCTCGCACTTAACACCTTTGAGAGCATGAAGATGGCTGCCCGGAATCTTGACTCTGAGTGTGCCCGCATTTTTTTCTCCCGGAATATGGCAAACCAGACACCCTTCGTAGGGCATCTCCTTGATGGGCACATGAGTACCCGGGAGAACCTTTTTATCCTTGTGGCAGCCTGCGCAGTCCCAGGCTTTCACCTCAACGGTTTTGGCCTTGGTAACAGCGGCCTTTTTTTCCTTCGACGCCGCATCAATGCCGCCTGACAATATCACGATCAGAAACAAACCCAGAGAGAAGGCAATCAATAGTTTTTTTACCTTTTTGTTTTTCATGCTCTTTACGGCCCCTATCCCCACGGTTTTTCTTTTGCCGCATTGGCGCCGGCGATTCGGCCGAAAACAAGGCAGTCCGCCATGGCGACACCACCCAGACGCACAGCGCCATGGACACCGCCGGTAACTTCACCGGCTGCGTAAAGCCCCTTCACGGGTTTAAAATTAAATCCTATGACCTGGGCATTGGGATCGATAACCAATCCGCCCATGGTATGATGCACTTTGGGCCAGAGCCTGGCAACGTAAAAAGGCGCCACAACGGTTGGTTTGGTGTCGGGGAATATCTTGCAGTCAAAATCGTCGTCCTTCTTCTTTTCTACAAAGGAATTCCATCGGGCAACTTCCTGCCGGAATATGTCCACCGGCATATTGTAGTTTTTGGCTAACTCATCCAAAGTGTCAAACTTCTTGACAGCTCCGATTTCCATGCCTTTTTCGAGAATCCTTGGAACGACCCTTGTCGTCGCTGCGTAAGAATCACCCATGATGAGAACCGGATCACCGATAGCGATGATGGCATCGGCACGCTCTTTGCGATTGCCCGTTTCCTTGAAAAAACGCTTACCCGTTTTAGGATTGATCATGAGCCCATAACCCACCATCGGTTCACAAAACTGGGGAACATAACCGAAACCTTTTTCATCCGGACTCGCCCAGGGACCCAACTGAATCCAGTCCATCTGAACATCCATGGCCCCGGCAATACATGCAGCCATGATGGCCTCTCCGGTGGCGCCGGGCTGATTGGTGGATGTGAACTTATCCGTGATACGGGGATCATGGATCTGGCGCAGCTTAAGATCCTGGGAAAAACCACCCGAGCTCAGCACAACGGCTTTCTTTGCCTTAATTAAGGCGGTCTTGCCGCTGCTTTCATCGGGGAACTTATAATCCTTGCGTACCTCCAGACCGGCGATTCGGCCTTCCTTAGTAGAGATGAACTTTACAAGCTTGGTGCGCATCTGAATTTTAACCCCAAGTTCTTTTGCTTTTGCCAGCATCTTGTTGACCAGCTCGGATCCTGAAGAGTTGATGGTTCCGTGGGTTCTCTTGACAGAATGTCCACCATGGAAGTTAAGCTTCGTGTATTTGGCGCCGATATAGGATTCGCTCCATTCAAAGACATCTTTGGCGCCATAAGCAACCATCCGGGCCAGTTCAGGGTGATTCAAATAAGCCCCCGCTCTCAGCATATCTTTTAGCATCACCTCAGCGGAATCTTTCACACCGTTTTCTTCCTGCATCCTGGTTCCGGGGGCGGAAAAATCCCCGCCGTTAATGATGGAATTGCCGCCGTGAATGACCATTTTGTCAAGCACAATGACATTGGCGCCCGCGTTTTTCGCCTCAATGGCGGCGGCCAGTCCCGCAAATCCGCTGCCGATAACCACGACATCGTAGGTGTCATCCCACTTCTTAGGCAGAGCATCCCCTGCCGCTTCCGCCCTTGAGGGAAGAAAATTAAGGCCTCCCAGTGTTACGGCAGCAGCCCCGACCACACCTGTTGTTTTTAAGAAATTCCGTCGTGATAATACTTTCGGTTCCTGATCGTCCTTCTTCATAAATAACGCCTCCTGTCTGTATAGAAAGAGATGGCCATTACTTCTGCAGCGATTGAGAATTCAATGCGCCTGCGACAAGACAGATTATCATCCTTGATGAATCCACCGATTTTTACATACACCCCTTCGGGAATATCTGTCAAGACTATACAACAAAACAAGGCGTCCTGATATCCGTCAGGACGCCTTGTTAAAAACTAACCGGAATTACGGTTCGACCGGCGCTGCGGGATCCGCCATCCAGTCCTGAGACGATCCATCATAGACCTTGACATCCTTGTAGCCCAGGAGATCGGAAAGGATCAATGACCAGGCTGTGCAGAATTTTCCCGTATCGCAGTATGTGATGATCTCTCTGCTCTTGTCCGCGCCTACGACACCGGCAGCAATGGCTGCCAGTTCTGCGGCGCTCTTATATGTGACATCCGCATTGTAAATCAGAGACGTGGGCAGGTTTACGGCGCCTTTGATTCTTCCGGCCTTGGCCACAAACGGCAGTTTGCTCTCTCCCCTGAAAACCGCCGGCTCGCGAACATCGACGATGGCGGCCGATCCCAATTTACTGAGAACATAAGCCTTGTTCACAAACAACTTTTCGTTGACTTTCCCGGCAAATACCCTGGCTTTCGGTGTGACCGTGTCGGTGGAAATGGCTTTTTTATCAGCCACCCATTTGTTGTAACCGCCGCTCAAAAGAACCACCTGCCCCACCCCCATGTACTTCAATGTCCAGGCCACGCGCGACGCGTCCACGCGGTCGGGAGGAGCATCCACCTTGCCGACTACAACAACGATGGAATCCACTGTGATTCCCGCACCGCCGATCAGATCGATCAGGTCTTCTTTTGCGGGCACCTCATTGAGCAGATCGCCCTTCTTGATCGCCCAGGAACCGTAAACTGTACTGATCGCTCCCGGAATATGACCCGCTTTGTACTCTTCCACTTTTCGGACATCCAGCACAACCACCTTGGGATTGGTCAGATTCTTTTCCAGATCATCCGTGGAAACGAGCGGCCCGGCTATCTGAGCCATCGCCACTACCGGTAATAAAATAAAACAGAACACAAACAACATCGTCCATAATTTAAATCTTTTCATTTTTCTCCTCCTATCGTTTAATGGGTTTGGGTACTATGATTAAAGCCTCATTAGCCTTGGAACCATCTTTGATCAGCGTTTCTTTTGTTAAAAAATTTTTCCGGTCAACATGACAGGCATCACAGGAACGGGTGCGATCCGTTCGTTTACGAATATTGTGGGCCGGCGTGTCCCAGTAATTGGGCAGAGCATCATAGTTCTGCATTTTAATTCCGTCTTTGGCAAAAGTGTCGCGAACCGTCGGCACAAGCCGCAAGGTGGTCAACATCTTTTTATTCCTTGGGCTCAAACCCAGGATCATTTGCGGTTTGGCTGTCGCACCGGCTCCTGCGTGGCATTGCTGGCAGTTGCGATATTCGCCTCCTGCGTGGCAACCATAACAGCTCACCTTTTCTGCATGCATCTGGTGCGATATCTTGGCTGCCGGATTTTTCTCACTGCCCGGTTTATGGCAGTTGCGGCACGACGGGCGGTCTTTCACCTGGTTTTTAGACGTATACGCCTTGCCGTCGCCGTGAAGCCCCTCTTTCTTGTGGCAGTCCATGCACAGCATGCCTTTCTGATAATGGACATCTGGCGTGCCGCTATATTCGCCCGTAAACTCGGGATAGACCCTGCCGCCGTGGCACGATGAACAGGTTTTGCCTTCATCTTTCCTCACGAACTTATGTTTAGCGAGCAACCCGGTGCTGACCCCCCCCACCGCCGGGGACTTCACATGACAGTCTCCGCAAGACGCATGGCAACTGCGGCATGATTTTTCAAAAACTTTTTCATCAAATATTTTTAATTCTTCTTTGGAAAAACGCGGCATCACCCCGGTTCTGAGCCCCGCGGTCGTATAATGGAGCGACTTGGAATACGTGTCCGTCACCTTCTTATGGCACATCGCGCAGTTGGCCAGGTTGCCCGACGGTCTTTTGACCAGGCCTTTATGTGCCTGTTCCTTATTCAAAATTCCACTGTTCCCTTGATGGCACTGGGTACACGCCATGATAAAATGCTGATCTTTCTTGAGAAGATCACGATCTACAATATAGCCCTTGTACATTTCTTCCGGCCGGACCGGCGGAGGAGCACCCGCTCACCCCTCGCCGCTTTCGCCTTCCGTCATCAGCGGCGGTTTATAAAGCGACTTCATCAGAGATTCGTTCGTATGGCAGGTGACACAACTGCTGTCGCCAGCCGCATAACTCGAATGACAAAAAAGCAAGGGAGAAAGAACGATAAAATATAAGAAGGCCAAAAATTTTCGCTGATTCTTCATGATATACCTCGCCAATTTTGAAAAAAACAAAAGGGAATTACATTTCATTAGCAACCGATATTGCATCGCAACTGGCTAGATATTATCATACTAGCCGCAGGTGATGCTATGCATATTTTATATCCACATAACTAGCATAACTATATCGACAACTTAAATAAAAATATTTAACAAGCAGGCGAAAGCCTTTTGGATTTTGCAAGAGTATCTCGTCACAAAAAAGAGCTCTTCCCCCGCAAGGGTAAGAGCTCTTTTTTGTCTTACTATCAATTAGCTGTTTTTATGTTCCCAAGTAAGCTTTCTTCACTTTGTCATTCGTGATCAGGTCTTTGCTTAAACCTTGCAGAACCAGATGGCCGTTTTCCAGAACGTAACCGTGACGGGTAATCATCAGGGCGATCTGTGCATTTTGCTCGGATAAAAATATCGTGATACCCATTTTGTTCAGTTGCGTGATTGTTTCGGCAATGCCTTCCACAACCAGCGGGGCCAATCCCATAGAGGGCTCATCCAAAAGCAGCATCTCCGGTTTGGACATGAGCGCACGGCCTACGGCCAGCATCTGCTGCTCGCCGCCGCTGAATGTGCCGGCCATCTGCTTGT
>CAYGNV010000094.1:0-8632 GCA_964351355.1 uncultured Smithella sp. | reverse complement strand
TTTCCGACTCTGGACATCATTTTGCTGGTTTTTTTAGATTTGCACTTGGGGCATACGGCTTTCGGTTTTTCGCTAAGGCTCAGCGTGACCACTTCGAATTGTTTTTTGCATTTATCGCATTGGTATTCATAAATCGGCATAACTTCATATCCCTTGCATGTATTTGCCTCAATCTAGATATTAATAAGGAAAATGTCAATACCTGTGTGCAAAGTGTCAATATCTCCTTGACATACCAGACCGAAATTCTTATAGCTTGACGGAGAATAAGCAATATCTTGTCAAATAATTCCCCTTTACAAGATGCCTTCAATCAAAACGATGGATGTAAAAATATGAATCCTTACAGCAAACCCGTAATCGAAACCATCTCTGATGAGTTGCACAGGCTCAAATTCAAAGACGGCAGAGAGCTCTACTTGATCGGCACAGCCCATGTTTCAAAGGCGTCCGCTGAACTGGTTGAACGAATAATCCATGAAGTCAAGCCCGATACGGTCTGCGTTGAGCTCGACGATAAAAGGCTCAAGGCCATCATGAAGCAGAACAGCTTCGATGACCTTGACATCATAAAGATCATCCGCACCAAACAGCTCTTCTATTTTATCGGGCAGTTTATCATGTCCTCGTTTCAGAAAAAAATTGCACAAAAGACAGGCAGCACGCCCGGAGCAGAATTCAAGCGTGCGGTTGAATTAAGCGACGAAACGGGAGCCCGGCTCGTGCTTTCAGACAGGGATGTCGGGATTACCCTGAAGCGGGCGTGGCGCCTGACCGGTTTTTGTGACAAAATAAAATTTTTAGGCGGTATCGTCACAGGGGGCGAAAAGGAGCTGGAAGAATTAAATATTGAAGGCATGAAAAACCGTGACGCTATTGATAACCTGATCAAAGATTTCGGGGATGAACTCCCGGTGACAAAAGAGGTGCTGATTGATGAACGCGACATCTATCTGACATCAAGCATTCAGCGCAATCTCGGGGAAAAAACAGTTGCTGTTGTCGGTGCGGGGCATGTGCCCGGAATGCTGAAACACTTTGAGAGCTTCATCCCGGATCAGAAAATAGAAGAGATCAATTCTGTCCCGCCTCCCTCAAGGGTTGCCAGAACAGTTCCCTGGATCATACCCGCAGTGATTATCGGCGTATTCATATACGGTTTCATGTTCGGCAAAAGAGAGCTTGCGGGTGAAGCGATTCTCTATTGGATTCTCGCCAACGGCACGCTCACCGCGATCGGATGTATTCTCGCACGGGCGCACCCGCTCACTGTCGTTGCGGGATTTATCGCAGCGCCGATCACCAGCCTGAACCCCACCATCGGCGCCGGGTTTGTGACCGCCCTTGTTCAGTCATTTGCGCTCAAGCCTCGCGTGAAGGATTTTGAGCAGATGCAGGGCGGCGCCCTGAAAGTATGGCAGTGGTGGAGCAATCGGATCACCATCATATTTCTCGTATTTATTCTATCGTCAATCGGTTCATCGATCGGAACCTTTGTGGCACTGCCCTTTCTTGCGAGAATTTTCACCGGTTGAGCCAAAACGGCGGTTTCTGCCAACGGTTTCAATTGATTATTTGCAGCCTCAAAGGGGCAGGTCATGTTGAGCGTTTGCCATTCGCAAAGCCAAGCTATCCTTGACATAGAATAACGCGTTTGCTATGCTTTTTTACACAAGAAAAAAATTCTTATCAAAAAAACGATGCTGGAAAGGGTTTCGCAAGAACGTGAAGATAGGCATTCCCAGAGCGTTTTACTACCACTCCTATCCGAGATTATGGGAGTGTTTCTTCCAGCGGCTCGGACACGAACCGGTGGTATCGCCGCTCTCCACCCAGAAAACCCTGGAACTGGCCTGTGCGCAAACGGAGACGGAGAACTGTCTTCCCCAAAAGCTGTTCGACGGACACGTGCTGTCATTGATTGACAGCGTCGATGCCATCTTTGTTCCCCGGATCCTCTCCATCGTTCATGGACACAACTGCTGCCCGCGGTTCGGCGCATTGCTGGACGCCACCCGCGCGGGAATCGCCAGAGGAGTGCCGCTGATCTCCATCGAGATCAACGAAACAGCGGCGCCTCTGTCCCAGACCCTGCTCAAGCTGGCACGGACGACTCTCGGGGCCGGCAGAAAAACGGCGAAGCTTGCGGTGCAGGAAGCTTTTGCGGCTATGGAGCAGCACCATCGGGAGGAGGCCCAGCGACAGCAGACACAACAATATAGCAACCGGAAATTTCTGCTTCTCGGGCATCCTTACACCCTGCATGATCACTTCATCGCGGAGCCCATCGTCAATAAACTGAAAAAACTTCAGGTGCCTCTGGAGCTGATGACCTTTGCCGACAACAACATCAAACCCGGTGATATCCTGTGGTGTGTCTTCAACCAAATGCGCTACAAGCTGCAAAACCTCGACACGCGCGTTTATGCGGGCGTCATCCAGATCAGCACCTTCAACTGCGGAGCGGACTCCATGATGACCGAGCGGTTCCGGCGGATGTGCAAGCATAACGGTGTGCCGTATATGCTGCTCATGGTGGACGAACACACGGGCAAAACGGGTGTGGATACAAGGCTGGAGGCCTTTGTGGACTCCCTCTCCTGGCAAAGGACGGGCATGGCAATATGACCGAGCGCCTCGCCATTCCCAATCTGGGCAACTACACGGTGGCCCTTGCGGCCATGGTGAACGGCATGGGCGCCGAGCCCTGGTGGTCCACCTACACCAATGACCATGCAATGGCCCTGGGCATTGCCGCGGCTCCCGAATCCCTGTGCCTGCCGTTCAAGGCACACCTGGGCCACTTCATCGAGGCGGACGACGCGGGGGTGGAAAACGCCCTGATGGTCAATAGTGTCGGCGCCTGCCGATTAAACTACTACCGGGGAATGCTCGAAGAAACGCTCAAAGACATGGGGCGCAAGATCCGCATTTTCGGTTTGGGATTCGACGGCTTCAAACCGCCGGTGTTCCGCTACTTCGATCCGCCGCTCATCCCCCTGCTCTGCGCCGTATCCATCGGGGTGGAAAAAATCAGAACCATTGACACCATCGAACTGCAGACCGCCTACACACGGGCGCGGGAGATAAACACCGGCGAAACCTCATTACTGATGGAGCAGTGCCTCAGAGAGCTCTCCGAAATCAACACCAAAAAAGCGGTGCAACGCTTCCACAAGGAGATGCCCCGAAGGTTTGCACGCATCGCCATCGACAAACGCCGCGATCCTTTGCGCATCGGCCTCATCGGCGAGGTGTCGTTGCTGCGCGACCGGCAGCTCAACAAAAACGTGGAGCAGATCCTGGGGCATATGGGGGTGGAGATCAAAAACTTCTTTTTGCTGGGCGGGGAGATTGGCAATAACTTCGGCTTATCGATGGGTTTCAAACAAAACACCGCCAAGCAACTGGCGGTGGTGGCCAAACCCTACCTGGAAAGCGAGGTGGGGGGCCATGCGCGCGATTCGGTGGCGCATACCATCAATTGCGCCCAGGCGGGCTTCGACGCCATGGTGCACGTCTGCCCGACCGGGTGCATGCCGGAGGTGAGCATCCGTCCCATTTTGCGAAGAGTCAGCGAAGATCTGGACATCCCCGTTCTGCAACTTTCTTTCGATGAACACACCTGCGCCTTGGGAATGGGCACCAGGGTGGAAGCATTTCTGGACATCCTGTGGAGCCGCCGCCAGAGGGGCGCGGGACGGACTAAAAGACAAAGGAGAATTTGATGCGCCGAGGCTACCTGGGTATCGACGTGGGCTCCATCAGCACCAATGTGGTTTTTCTGGACAAAAACCGGAATATCCTTTTTGCGTCTTACGTGCGCGTCAGCGGCAACCCCATCGATTCCGTGAAGGCGTGCATGAAAGATCTGGCCGAGTTGATTCAGGACAAAGAAATGGAAATCGGTGCGCTCTGCACCACTGGGTCCGGACGGGAACTCATCGGCGCGATGATGGGGGCGGATGTGGTGAAGAATGAAATCTCGGCCCACGCCCGGGCAGCCATCGAGCTGCATCCCGATGTGCGTACGATCATAGAAATCGGCGGGCAGGACTCCAAGGTGACCATCGTCGAAGACGGCACAGTGGTGGACTTTGCCATGAACCTCGTTTGTGCCGCCGGCACCGGCAGTTTTCTCGATTCCCAGGCCCGTCGGCTGGACATCTCTATCGAGGAGTTGAGCCGGCTAAGCATCCGCTCGACCCACCCCACGGCCATCGCCGGCCGCTGCACCGTGTTTGCCGAATCCGACATGATCAACAGGCAGCAGATGGGGCATGCCCAGGAAGACATTCTCATGGGGCTGTGTCACGCCCTGGCCAGGAACTTCATCGGCAACGTGGCCCGGGGCAAGGCGCTCCACTCACCCGTGCTGCTTCAGGGCGGCGTCAGTGCCAACCTTGGGATTGTGCGGGCATTTGAAGATATTCTGGGACGCAAGGTGATTGTTCCCAGGCACCATATGGTGATGGGAGCCTACGGAGCCGCCCTGCTGGCGATGGAGGCGAATGTGGCCCAAAGCCGTTTTCGCGGCGCCGACATCTGGGCCCGCCACATTCACACCCGGGGCATTGCCTGCGAAGACTGCCCCAACAACTGCGAAATCATCGAAATCATCGACGCAGACGAGGTGGTGGGCCGCACAGGCGGCCGCTGCGGCAAATGGTGATCCTCACCGGGCATGGTCTTTTGCCATGCCTTTTCCTTAACGCTCAACAGTTATAGCGGACGAATGTTATTGACAGAGACGTTCGGTATTCCTATACTGAATTCCGTGAGAAGAGATTTTTATCGGGAAAGGGAAAGGTATCGCTTATGGCATTAACAAAGAGGATCTGTCATGGGTTGGCTGCAATCCTGGCGGCGCTGGCTTTAACCGGTTGCGCCGCGTCGTTCAACAGCCGGGGATTGAACCTGGCCGCCGAGGCGAATTACACGCAAATCGTCAGGGAATATGAACCCAAGCAGGGAAAATACGCGGGTATGCCTTTTCAGGATTTGATTTATCTGTGTTCGGCCTACGGTGAACTGAAAAATTACAGGAAACTCTTTCCTTGCCTGGACGCGGCCGTGGCCAAAGTAAGCGCAGGTGATTTTATCGCCGATACGTGGAACCATTCGGCAACCCCGTCGAGATTGAAGGCCATTGCCCTCATCGAGCTGGGACAGTACGAGGAAGCGGTTCGGGCCGCCGAAGCCTCCAATAAAATAGTTGTCGAGAAGCAATTGACGCGATTTGAAGAAGTCAAAGTGCTGGAAATCCTGGGTATCGCCTATGCCCTGGCCGGAAAGACGGATAAGGCCAATGCCACAGCAGACCAGCTCAAAGGACTGTATCTGGGGTATCCCTACATGCTGGTCAAGGATGATCGCAACATTGCGCTGGCCAGAATTTATATCATCCTCAGAAAGTATTCCGATGCCATTAATGCCGTTTCCTACAAGTTTGAGGATTCGAATGCCTTCCTCAAAACCATT
The DNA here is from genome assembly GCA_964351355.1 of uncultured Smithella sp. Classification (GTDB taxonomy): domain Bacteria; phylum Desulfobacterota; class Syntrophia; order Syntrophales; family Smithellaceae; genus UBA8904. The sequence goes on along the minus strand of CAYGNV010000094.1, from coordinate 3,151 downwards.
GGCGGATGGGACGTCTTCGTCAACAATAAATTGTCTTTTGAGTTTATCAAGAACAAGAGTCTTATGGAAGTGGGAAGGTCAGCCGAGGCCAAACAAGGCTATGACGCGCTTCTGAAGTATCCCTATATTCAGGATCGGGGAGAGATGCACTGGATCATTCTTTTCGACCGGGGACGGATTGCCGAAAAAGAAGGCAACCTCAAAGAGGCCATTGAATTTTATGAGAAAGCGGTGGAGATCATCGAGCAGCAGCGCTCCACCATCAGTATCGAGGCCGGAAAAATCGGTTTTGTCGGGGACAAGCAGGCCGTCTATCACAGCCTCATCGCAGCCCTTTACGCCGGCAAACAGATCGCGAAAGCCTTTGAATATGTGGAGCGCTCCAAGTCCCGTGCCCTGGTTGATCTGCTGGCCGGAAAGACTGACTTTGCCGTGAAATCGGCGGGCAGGGAAGAACAAGTGCGAAACGTTCTGGCCATCATTGACAAATCAGAGGCGGATGTCTTGTCTTGGGACAAGAACGTAAACAAGTCCCAAAGCCGGAGCATTGTTGTCAAGGCACGGCAGAATTTACAGCAGGAAGCGCCGGAGCTTGCATCGCTGGTAACGGTCGTATCCTCCCCTGTCTCCGAAATCAAATCACTCATCCCCCGGGGAGAAACCCTGGTGGTATATTACTATTACGGAAGCGATATGTATGCCTTCGTCCTGTCCGCCGCCGGTTTGCAGAGTGTCAGAATTCATTCCGCAGGCCTTGCCGAAGACGTGGCGGCGTTTAGGCAATCCCTGGAAAATCCCCGTTCGCAGTCAACCGCAATGCTGGCGGGTAAGCTGTACCAGCGTTTGTTTAAGCCTTTGGAAGGGATTTTGCGTGACCCAAACCTCATCATTGTTCCCCATGGTATTCTTCATTACATTCCCCTCAATGCCCTTCATGATGGGAAACAATATCTCATCGACCGTTACAAGATCCGGTTGATGCCCAGTGCGAGCGCCATGAAATATCTGGGCGAAAAGAAAAACGAAAAAAAGGGCGGCATTCTGGCCTTAGGCAATCCTGATCTCGGCGATCCGCGACAGGACCTTGCCTTTGCTCAGAAAGAAGCTGTCGAGGTCGCAAAAACCTGGCCTAATTCCAGGGTGTTCGTACGCAAAGATGCCACGGAGGCTGCCTTGCGCAAACATGGGGCAGATTTTAATTATATCCACTTTGCGACGCATGGCCAGTTTTCACCGGACAGCCCGCTGCAATCGGCGCTGCTTCTTTCACCCGATGCCCATTCCAGCGGCCTGTTGACCGTGGATAAACTTTATTCCATGCAACTTAGCGCAAATCTGGTGACCTTAAGCGCCTGTGAAACCGGCCTGAGCAAGGTCGCCAACGGAGATGATCTGGTGGGACTGACGCGGGGATTTCTCTACGCCGGCGCCAATTCCATTGTGGCCAGTCTCTGGAAAGTGGACGATCTGGCGACGGCGCATCTGATGATCCGGTTCTATCGGGGAATGCAGCAAACGGACAAGCAAGACGCCTTGCGCAAGGCGCAGCTGGAGACCCGCAGGACATACCCGCATCCCTACTACTGGGCGTCTTTTCAACTCACCGGCAGCGCCCGATAAGTGCGGCTCATCATTAATGTGCAGATATTAAACTGAAGGTTGTTGAGTATCTCTCATACCTGCCCGCGGGAGACGAAAGATTCGATTCTGAAGTGGTTTGGAATGGGCAGCAGCCAGGGGTAGAATGGTAACTTCTTCGCAGAAGGGCATGGTCCGCATCACAAATGCAGACCGGTGTTCTTCAGCCTTCCGGAAGAATTCGCCGAATTTCACCACCATGGGGAGAAAAGACATACCGTCCTCAAGCGGTTTGAAGAAGTTGTCCATGTGAACCGGAATCACGAGTCGCGCACGGGTCTTCAATACAACATTTTCCAGATATTGATCGGTATTCCCCCTCCCGGTGATACACAAGAGGAGCGCGTCCGCAGTGGTCCCGTCATACATTCCCGGTTTGAAGCCGGCGCTTCCATGGTGAATGATCGTTCCAGCAGGATGTTTTATCAGCAGAGCAAAAACGCCGCCCAAGCGATACTCTCCCGCTGCTGCCGGTGGGATAAGGGGTTTGTCGATGGTTCCGCGATAGGGCACGCGCCCCAGGAAGGCGGGACCGTGGGCGCTTTCAATGAACTTTACAGCAAAGTTTCCGAACCTCATGCTCTCGCCTGGTTTCACTGCTATCAATTTGCTTTCCGCCATGCCGGCGCCCCTGCCTACATTCATGGTGCTTTCTGTGCCGATGAGGGGTGCATTGGCCTCGATTGCGAAATATGGAGCGTCCGCGACATGGTCAAATGGGTCACCATCTTGCAAGAGACTCATAAGGGTTTCCCGAAAAGCAACTTCAGCATGTTAACGATCATCTTTTTTCTGCCGGCTCTTTCCATCAGGATGCTTAAATATAACATCTCGGTGTTCATCGGCGGCACGGTCGCCTTAACTTTCTTGATCAGCCTGGCGGCTTTGGGCTTACACGTGGTTACGCAAAGCCCGCACCCGATGCAGCGGTCCAAATCCACGTGGAAGGTTTTATCCCCTGCAATGATCGCTTCCATTTGACAGCGCTTTACACAAACGCCGCATCCTGTGCAGGAAGCCGCTTCGATGCGGGCGTAATAATTTGTGGCAAAGAATCGTGCGGGCCGGGATTGCTTTTTGGCGGTGGTTAAAACTCCGCAGCAGCAGCCGCAGCAGATGCAGATGCAGTTGGGCTTTTTGGAATTCCCGGGTTGCAGGACCATCCCTTTTTCTTCGGCTATCTCCAGAATGCGCAGGCACTCCTCTTTGGAAATCTGTCTGGCCCGGTTGCGCGCCGCGTAGCTGGTTGATCCGATAAGTATGCAGACTTCATAATGATCCGTTTGCCTGCAGAGTTTTCCCATGAGGGCCTCGCCCTGTTTGCAAACGCAGTTGGCCACATGAAGCGTTTCTTCGGTATGCGTGATGAAGTGCCGCATGTTGTCATATGTATCGACAATGTATTCCGGAACAATCGCCTTCAGATGCGGGCTGGTTCGCAACTGGGGCAGGGAGGAGCGGAAGAATTCCGCGCCGAAGGCTTCGTCAAAATACTGATGGATCATTTCCACCA
>CAYGNV010000093.1:0-8696 GCA_964351355.1 uncultured Smithella sp. | reverse complement strand
AAACATGGCCAATAGGGTAGTCCATTCAAAAACACCGCTTTCGACTTTCGAGGCATGGAAGACATTGAGAAATGGCGCGGCAAATGGATAACTGATCGTGTAAATAAAACTGCTAAAACCAGCGTGCGGGTTGGCGGCAAGCAGCTTTAAGGTAAATCGAAACGCCAATATCACTTCGACGAGACCTAGAATATACCACACAATCTGGGTGCCGCGGTATAACGGTTTAGTCGTGGGTGAGTTGTATGAGTCCATATATTTTCCTCTCTATTTATTATTGGTCTTTCCCTGGATCATACCATTGTAAAAGCAAGTAGCCTGCCAATATAGGATAGAGGGTCATAAGTTTGGATTGATCCTTTAATAACATGGCATTAGATGAAAAGGAGGGAAAGACCAAAAGGCATGCAATGATTCGTTTGGCCTCAGTATTTGGTGGAGCCTCAGCATATTGAGGGACGCAAGGGTTTGCGCGTTTTGTCTATGGTGGTTGTTAAAAAAATATTCCCAGTTTTTTGTTGAAATAAATCGGGCGCTGACTGTAGTATGTGATTATATTGTTATGACAATTTTTACCCAGGCACATTAATTGCGTATATAATCTTGAAACACTTTAGACTATAAATGACTATGAAAAAACGTACCCTGATCAAAGGTCTCCTGATAACCGCCATCGTGCTTATCGTGCTCGTTTCGCTGTTAGCGGGTGCGTGGTTTTATGCGTCCTACCAGTTGTCACAACTCGATACGTTTCGGGAAAAAATCACGACAGGCGCGGGCAACGCATTGGATCGCGATGTAACTTATGAAAATGGGAAAGCCACGCTGACGCTCCGCAATGGGCTGGCGTTAGAATTCACCAATCTTGTGATCCGGGATAAAGACCGGTCCTCCGATTTACTCCATGTGGACGCCGCTTCTTTCCGTGTGGACCTTCTTCCTCTTTTGACAAAGCGCGTGATCCTCCGGGAAGCCATTCTCCATCAACCCCGTTTGTCATTGAAACGAGATCAATCCGGCGCACTGAATATCGCCGATCTTCTGAGCCGACAGAAGAAACCGGAGATGACTCTGGATCTGCGGAAAATCACCATTGAGAAAGGTGTGTTGATCTTTACCGACCAGACGGCAGGCGCGGAAGGTCTTACGACCTCGCTGACCAATCTGCAATGCCGGATCAATCCGCAGCTTTTCAGCAAAACGTCCCGTTTCAGTATCACAGCCACCCTCAACGAAAATGAAAAGCAGGGAGCGCTTTCGCTTAAGGGAACCTTTCACCCCTCTCCTTTCGAAAAACCGATTGAGGAGGGCACACTGGATGCGTCCATCCGATTGACGGGAATGGACATCAATCATTACCAGTCTTACCTGCGCGGTCATGTGTCTATCGAACAATTGGCCGGACGGCTGGATTTGCAGGCGACGATTTCTGGAACTGTCTCGCAGCTCACATCGAAAGGAACCATTACGGTGAAAGACGCCCTGCTGCACTATCCGCATGTTTTTCGGAGGCCTTTGCAGCCGCGGACTTTCCATGTCGATTACGTCTTGACGCGCAATGCCGGGAATCTTACCCTGGAGGTCGCCCGTGGGGTGGTTGATCGCGTTGCTATCGCCGGTCGCTTTGCCATCTACGACATGGATAAGGAAGATCCTCTGCTTGCAGCAACTGCCGCAACCTCCGCCTTTTCGCTTACAGAAATGCAATCTTATATTCCCTGGGGAATCATCCCCCAGGGCGTTGGGCGTTTCATTGAGGCTCACGTCACGGGCGGCGATTTCCGCCTGATCGAAGGGAAGCTGGGCGGCAGGCTAAGCCAGATTGCCGATATGATGAAACAGGAAAATGCCGGTGTCCTTTCCATCCGGGCGGAAGTCAAGAAAGGTGTATTCGTGGTCGGCGTCGGCGACAAGACCCCTGACTTTCAGGACATCAGCGGTGTGCTGGAACTGAAAAACAGGCAATTTTCGCTCAAGAATATGACGGCCCGTTTCGGCGCTTCGCCCTGCAAGCTCGAAGGTGGCATTTCCGACTTTGCTCTGCCGCCGCCTGTCATCTACACCGCTAACATGACCCTTCAGCCTGCCCGCAAGGAGGTCCTATGGTTTTTAGGAAACGAAAAATTTAGTAATCTCTCCTTCGACGGGTCTTCAACACTGCATCTTGCGGGAAAGGGACCGGCTGAGAATTATCAGATCAGCGCCCGCTGGGATCTGACCCAGGCCGGCTATGCGTATCCGGATATACTGGAAAAACCCAAGGCGAAACACAACCAGCTTTCCGCCGAAATCATTCTGAATAAGAATGCGCTCAACGTTTCTTCCTTCAAGTATGATTTGCCGCCGGTGATCTTAAACGGCTCCGCCACCTATAATTTCACGGGAAAGAAACCCCTGTCTGTGAACGTTCAGTCCAATACGTTTGAGATCCGCGAAGCCGTCTCGATTCTGCCGGGGTTGCGGAAATTTGATCCTGTCGGGTCTTGTCTGATAGATATGGCTGGTCGCAGCGATCCTCGCGAGGCGGGTTCTTTCCTTTGGAATGGTCATATTTCATTGACCAACGTTGCGTTCAAGCCAGCGGTTGCCGTCAAACCGGTAAGCGGTTTAACAGGAGTGGCTGCCTTTAAAGACAACCGAGTGGAAACATCGCTAATGACAGCACGCATCGGCGACAGTGCCATTCAGGGAAAATGCAGGATGCGGAATTTCCGCAAGGCGAATTTCGCCTGTCAATTCGATACGCCACTGCTCCATGCCGCAGACGTGGGATTATCTGTCCCGGAAGGCGACGTGAACTTTCAAAATGTGAAGGGACAAGTCACCGTTGGAGATAACCGCCTCCATGTTGACCGGCTTTCGCTCGCGCTGGGAAAGTCCATTTTTAATTTGTCGGGGGATGTCCCTGATATTGCTGATCCGAAGATGGTTGTATCCCTGGATTCCCCGTATATCCATTCGGATGATGTTTTCCGCCTGATGACCTTGAAGTATTCAAAGCCAGGCGATGATTCTCCTTCCAGGATAGAGCTGGACTTAACGCTGCGTGCGGATGCCGGTGTATTTAATGGCGTTGATTTCAAAAATCTGGACGCCGGTTTAAAATATGCTCAGGGGATTCTGAATATTGAAACACTGGAAGCCGGCGTTCTGGATGGCAGCCTCAAGGGAAAGGGCAGGGTGGAGATCCGTCCCGACGGGCAGAATCGGTATCAGGCCAATTTTTCTCTTGATCAAATATCGCTGGAAAAGTTCAAGGTGCTCCTGGACATTGGAGACCGCACGCTGACCGGAAAAATGTCGCTTGCGGGAGACGTGACCGCTGCGGGAAGCAGCGCAGACGATTTCAAGAAGACGGCAGTTGGCGCCGTTAAGGTCAGGGCTGAAAGGGGCGTCCTGAAAAAGTTTTCCGTATTTTCCAAGATATTCTCGCTGCTCAATGTCGCTCAGTTGCTGAAATTACAAGTGCCGGATATGGCAAAAGGCGGGATGCCTTATACGTCGATCACAGCCAGTCTGTCTTTCAAGGACGGCGTTATATCCTCGAACGATTTCCTCATCGACAGCGATGCCATGAAGATTTCGGGTGTGGGCAAAGTTGATCTGCTCCAGAAGAAATTGGATTACATCGTCGGGGTGCACCCGCTGGGAACCCTGGATCGGATTGCAGCAAGAATTCCCATCGCGGGGTGGGTTCTTACCGACGAGGGCGGTCATCTGGTTACCGTCCATTTCAAGGTCAAGGGAAATTGGGATGATCCCCAAGTGAGTCCCATACCGGTGCGATCGCTGGCCAAAGGAACGCTGGATACATTCCGGCGACTTTTTCAATTGCCGCAAAAGCTCATCACGGATACAGGAGACGTGATTTTGGGACGGTAGAAATATTCCGGCAATCGCCGAATTATATTTCTTACCGACTGAAAGATAACCACGAAAAAAAACTTTTTTCTCTTGGTTTTTCGCGAACATCTGTGATGATTTCAGCCCCCACCGCTCTCAAAACATCCATGGGATCAGCAAGAATTATTGTTTCGCACCGGGTGCATTTATAATGAAGATTGCCGGAGAAAGGATTATGTCCCTTGCACTTAAAGTAATGGGAATTCGGCGTGTCACCTGTTTTATCATCAAAAAGGATGCCCTGATTCTCAAGGATTCCTATGTAATTACAGCTAATACATTTGACACCGGCCATAAATGCTCCTTATCGCTGCTGATTTTCAGCATGACTTCCGTCACACCGTCCGGAACCGTATGGGTTGTAAACCCAAACCTCCTGAAGACGTCGAGCATACTCTCATTCTCGGTAAGAACATCCGCCCGGATATTCTCAAGACCTCTTTCGCGGCCTATTCCGATGAGCATCTCGACAAGTTTTGTCCCAAGATGTTTGCCTTGGAACCTGTCCTGCACAAGAACGGCCAATTCACCGGATTTCATGTCCTGATCCATAATAAGTCGGGCAACCCCTATCATGCTTTTTCTTCCATTTTCCTCCATCTCGCAAACGATCGCCATGTGCCGGTCGTAGTCAATATTGCAGAAAAGGATAAGCCACTCACGGGATATGTTTTTAAAAATAGAGAAGAATCTGGTCCTCAATGTGCGTTCAGATAACGAAGCGAGCATCTCGTACTCTGCCGGTTCGTCTTCAGGCCGTATAGGCCTCAGAATTACTTTCGTTCCATCCGACAGTTGCCAGGGCGTGATGTACCTGGTGGGATAGGGAGCAATAATTAAGTGCGGATAGGTTGAGCGACAGGTATCGCCGTAATTCTGGTCAATAATGATTCGTGCATCAAGGGCGGAGGCTTTGCCATTGGATATGGCCAGAGGATTGATGTCAATTTCAGCGATTTCGGGAAAATCGACGATCAGATTGGAAAAATTAACAAGGATTTCCTCGAGTCCTTCAAAATCTGCCGCCGGTTTGCCTCGAAAGCCCTGAAGCATTTTGTATACTCTGGTCTCCTGCATCAACATCTTCGCCAGGGACTGATTGAGCGGGGGAAGCCCAATCGAAAAATCTTTTATGAACTCCGCTGTCGTTCCTCCCATTCCAAAGAGGATGACTGTACCAAAATCCCTGTCTTTTTTGGCCCCCAAAATAAGCTCGTAATCAACACCTGTAAACATCTTTTCTACAGCCACACCCGTTATGACGGCCGCCGGAGCATGTTGCTTCACGCTTTGTATTAATGTCTCATACGCGCTCTTCATGGCTGCACTGGAATCGATTCCCATGATCACGCCCCCGACATCACTTTTGTGGGAGATGTCCGGTGACACGACCTTGATCACAACCGGATAACCCACTTTTTCTGCTATACCCACCGCTGCTTCCGAATCCCTGGCGACCTGTACCATTGTGACCGGAATACGGTAGGCCGCGAGAAAATCCTTGGACTCTTCCTCGTTGAGAAGGGTTCGCCCTTCCTTGAGGGCCATCCGGATAAGTTCTTTGAGATGATTTATCGACGGCTCTTTATGCGGCGTCAACTCGTCAGGAATCTCATAGAGCGAGTCGAGATGTCTCTTGTACCTGCACATATTCACATAAGTTCTGACAGCCTCTTCCGGAGTGTCGTATTGAGGAATGCTGTTCTCAGCAAAAATTTTTCTACCTTCCTTGACAGAATCCCCCCCCATCCACGTTACAATAACCGGCTTTAAGGCTTTTTTAGCGATATCGGCCACCGCATGCGCAAGCTTTGTCGAAGGGGCAGAGTCCAGGGGTACGTATATGACAAGGACTCCGTCCACCTTGGGATCATCGAGGCATATACTGAGGGCTTTCGTAAACCTCTCAACGGTCGCGTCTCCAAGCAGGTCAACAGGGTTTGCTTTGCTCCAGAAGGGCGGCAAAAATGCATTGAACTGCTTCATGCTGTCATCAGAAATTCCCGCCAGTTCTCCACCCAGTGAGATTAGAGCATCCGTGGCCATTACACCAGGCCCGCCGGCGGAAGTTATAATGGCCAGCCTCGGACCGGCCGGTAACTTCTTCGAATCAAGAACCAAGGCAGCATTAAAGAGTTCTTCGATCTCCCCTACCCTTACAACACCGGCCCGCCTGAATGCCGCTTCATAGATCGCGTCGTCCCCCGCCATAGCGCCGGTGTGGGAACTGGCCGCCCTTGCACTCTCGGCAAATCTACCAGGCTTTACAATAATAATGGGTTTCCGGCGGGCGAACGCCCTTGCCGCACTCATGAATTTTCGCGCATTGCCCACACTTTCCATATAGATCAGGATGCTCTTGGTGGCCGGGTCATCGCCCAGATAATCGATCATGTCACCGAAGTCGATATCGATCATGGAGCCCAGTGATGCAAACAGGCTAAAGCCTATTTCAGCACTGACCGCCCAATCAAGTATCGCACTGCCGAGAGCGCCACTCTGAGAAATGAAGGCGATGTTTCCCGCTGGAGGGTTGCCCCTGAGAAATGTCGCGTTTAAGCCCAGTTCTGGTCTCACAAAACCAATGCAGTTTGGTCCCATAATACGCATCCCGTATTTTTTTCTGATCCGGTCGATTTCGTTTTCCAGCTGGATACCTTCTTCGCCAATTTCTCTGAATCCGGCAGAAATGATAACAGCCCCCGCAACGCCTGCATTACCGCATTCCTCAAGCACCCCCGGTACCAAGCGGGCAGGAGTTGCCACCACGGCCAGTTCCACATGCTCGGGCACGGCTGTGATTCTGGGATAGCTATCCAAATTGAATAACTTGCTCGCATGGGGGTTGACCGGAAATATTTTCCGATCTTTTGACTTAAGCAGGTTTTGAAGGATTGTCCGCCCGACGGCGCCATCCTTCTCGGTTGCGCCAATCAGGGCTATTGTTTTGGGATCAAACATCACTTGTATTCGACTCATTTTGCTGATTTCCTTTGCTGTGGCAGTTATAAACGAAAGATGATGAAAAGTAGCGATTACCTTATCGGACTCTCCTCAATTTATGGCATCGAAGGCCTTCTTCAACTTTTCCTCTACTGCCTCCGAAACTTTCTGAAGTTCCGCATTATCAACCATCTGCATGGCAACCGTCGGCCGTATAAAGGATAACACCGTCTTGCCGCCCTTTTCATAAACAATAACGTTGCAGGGGAGCAACAATCCGATGTTCTCCTCGGTAAGGATCGCTTGATGGGCATTCGCAGGACTACAGGCGCCCAGAATAACGTATTTGCTCATATTAAGGCCCAGTTTTTCCTTCATTTTTTCCTGGATATTGATTTCCGTCAGTACCCCGAATCCTTCTTTTTTCAGCGAAGCTCTCACCAGCTCAATAACTTTCCCATAAGGGATATTTAACGCCTTGGTGAACCCGTAGTTAATCATGCCTATCCTCCTGCTGTGTAAATACGTTCCTTCTCCATCCTTGCAAAACCACACCTTGATTCTCTCTATATACCCGTTTCCTGCGGTTCTTTTTGATGATGATCCGACGTCATCTCCAACAGGGCGATGAATCGCGGTTTGTATTCGATTCTCTGCATGTTGTTTGTAAGTGTCTGGCTGAAGAAGCCCTCTATGTGAGACTGAAGCTGCTGCCATCCCTGATCTTGGTTTTGTTGATCCATGGTCATTGCCTCCCTTACTATTTAGCGAGGTAGTAGTATCTGTTCAAATCAAACAGTCCTGCGTTTACGGGTTCATCCTCATAGAATCGCTTTTGAAACCAGTCATATGTATCCCAGAGCCGGTCTTCCGCCCGGTTGACGCCATACCTGGCCAACCGTTCATAATCTAGCGGGCTTTTCTTAAAATGAGCCAGAAGATTAATAAAGTCGGGTACGTCTTCTTCACGGACATCAAAAAAGTAGTTGGGATAGGAACCGATGAGTCCGCTAATAAAATCGGCGCTGTCCTTCGATACATCGAGTTGGGCTTTTTCACCGAACATATGGGTAACATTGCTGTGCCATTGATTGATCACGATGGAGATCGCCATATCTTTTCCTTTTTTCATGCGGATCCTCATGTAGGCAATTTTGATCTGGTGATCATGCATCAAAGCAAAAAATGGTGTGCCGGGCTTGGATACGGCGCGAAAGGCTTTGAGGTAGTCATTATTCGTTGCGTTTTTATCCGGTAACACTGGATCAGCAATGATTCCCCGTTCATAGTTCACAGCATCAAAGGTAATAGTGGTTGCAGGAGAAATGTGTTTGTTCACCATATATTCGATGAACTCACGCGCGGGTTCGTTCGTCACAAAGGAAATATTCGCAGGCATTGCGGAAGAATAGTAATCAATTTTTTTGAGATCAATTCCTTTATACCACGATTGCATGATCTCCTGTCGCCTGGCTGCGGGCAGAAAATTCAGGAAATAGCTTTCGCCTTCTACGCGCAGTTGATCCATGTAGAGCCTGAGCGCCATTTGGTGGCCGGTCGTGCCGTACACATCAAATCCGGCAACCAGCCCATAATATATGCGTTCCAGCAGAGGATAGTCCACCACCCACATCGTTTTCGGCAGATTGCCTGCGACCCCTTTGTGGACGGAGGCGCTGTCAAAATGGCGATAGACGGTCAAAAGCGGCGCATCTGCGGCTTTGTTGCCCTTCCAGAGGGATTCATAGCCAAGACCGGAATAGTGATGCGACGTGTAATAATCCTGCCTCGCTTTATAAAACGCCACGGCGGCCTTTTTATATTCGTCGGTCAGCGCATTAAAGACGCGC
>CAYGNV010000092.1:5901-8700 GCA_964351355.1 uncultured Smithella sp. | reverse complement strand
TGCGCTGATGAATATTGAAGGGTTCCGCAATCTGAATCAGGATATCGAAACCATTGTCAACAAGTCGGAGGCCGTGAAAAAAGCGAAGAAAGAAGCCAATGACGAAGCACTTTCCAACGAGAAGAAGAAAGAACTTACCGAAGAGGAAAAAGAGTACAAAAGCAAACGGAAACAGATTCAGGAAAAGCTCATCAAGTTCGCCACACGCGTGCCGGTGTTTATGTATTTAACCGATTACCGGGAGCGGTGCCTGAAAGATGTGATTACGCAACTAGAGCCTGGACTATTCAAAAAAGTTACCGGTTTGACGGTGAAGGAATTTGAATTGCTTGTAAGCCTCGGTGTGTTTAACAGCGCATTGATGAACGATGCGGTCTATAAATTCAAGCGATATGAAGATGCCAGCTTGGTATACATTGGCATAGACAAGCATGAAGGTGAAAATATTGGCCTCTTTGATACGGCTTTAAGTGCGAAAGATTATCAGGCGACATTTGAGAATATTGCGGACAAATTATAAGAAGCTGTTCGATCCACGCTGCCGCACAAAAGCGCCCTGCGGGCGGACATCGACGAAGCCGCCTGGCAAAGCCTATACAGCACCATAAGCCGCCCGTTTGCCAAACCGGAAACCGGCAAAATCGCCATAAAAGTCATCAACCACTATGGCGACGAAGTGCTGAAGGTGTTTGAAGTATAATATATCAAAAGACAAGTGAACAAATTGCCTGTAACAAAGGGTCATGAAATAATGGACGAAGAAACTGTTGATGAGATTCTGGAGGGAAGCCTGAAAATCCGCCAGAGCAAACGCGGTTATCGTTTTAATCTGGATTCGCTCATCCTGGCGCATTTTGTTTCTTTGAAGGCCCGTTCCGTCAATATGGATCTGGGTTGCGGCAACGGCGTCATCGCGCTGGTTTTGGCCAGACGCTATCCCTCAACGCATTGGACAGGTCTGGAAATTCAGCAAGGGCAGGCATCCCTTTCGTGTCAGAATGTCAATCTTAATGGTTTGGAAAAAAGAGTGAGTATTGTTCTGGGTGATGCCAGGGAAATCAAAAAAAATTTTGCAGCAAATTCGTTCGACAATGTTACCTTCAACCCGCCTTATCGCAAGCTGTCTTCCGGCCGGATTAATCCTCTCCTGGAGAAGGCGGTGGCCCGTCACGAGATCAAAGGATCGCTTGCTGATTTTCTTGCGGCGTCTAAATATCTGCTCAAACCCTCAGGCCGGGTTTTTACCATTTATCCGGCGAGACGATTGATTGAATTGATTGTCCTGTTTCGTAAAAATAATATTGAACCCAAAAGAATGAAGCTGGTATTTTCCGATTCAGCATCCGATGCGGAGTTTGTGCTGGTCGAAGGTCGGAGCGGTTCACGAGAAGAGTTGAAAATGGAGCCGCCGCTTTACATTTACGAAGAACCCCAAAAATACACACAGGACATGAGAAATATTTTCAGCGAGCTTGCTTTTCCTCCCTGAGCCTGCGGCGGCTGATTTCCGTTTTCATGACCCGCTTCACTATCTCGGCTAATTCACGATCCGCCAGTGCCTCTGTGCACTCCGCGATCATCCTTTTATCTCTTTCCTTGAGAATAATCTTTTCTGCGTCTGCGGCGTTGTGCTCGGAATTTTTGGGAGCAAGTCTGTATCCGACGGTAAAGTGAATCTCCTTGACTGCTGTTTTTCCGGCAAGCTCGTTGATTTTTTGCCGGATGTCTTCTTTCATGAAGTGCAACTGTTGCACCCAGACGGAGGAGGTAGTTTTAACAAACAGGGTTCCCGCGCGCCAGCCGTCGGGTTGGGTTTGCGCGGCAATTTGCGCGCCGACCGCTTTCGGCCAGAGCTTGAAGAGGGCGTTTTCTTCCAGTTTGGCGGCCATGCCTCTTTTTTTAAAAGTGGAAAACAGAATTTCGCCGATGGATTGTAAGCGCGCTTGGAAATGTTTTTTTCGCATGGCTTTAATGTGACACAATTTAACGGGATGATCAAGGTGAATCAAAATCAAAAAAGGGAAAAGATTTTCGCCCTGTTTGTAAAGCCTTTTTAACTTGAAAATTAAGCGCTTAAATGATAGATGCCCCAAAAGTATTCAAGGGCAGGTTTTATTATGCAAGTGGGGCAAACGGGAAAAGAAAATAAGCACGAGAGTTTGTGTGAAGAGTTATTGCGGGAACGAGCGGCTGTTTTGAGCCGGGCTGGCTTTGCCGTGGAAGATGCGCTGGAGAAGTTACTGAAGATTGGGCAGCAGATTGAAGAAAAAATCCGGTATTCACGATCTGCCGGGAAAGATGCATCCAGCCAGAAAGACCTGTCGGATAAGCGATCGATATTTGAAGAAATTAATGTGATCATTGATCAATTCAATACAGCATGTCAAAAAGCCGAAATCCAGTATTATTATTTAATTGTGACTCGTGAAGCCCTGGGGCTCAGAAGACATGAAACGGTTCGGCAACTCTACCAGATTCCTCCGAAAAAGAAAAAGATGCAGGCTATTTAATGGACAGATACAAAAAGCAGCGCACACGGATGGTTGAGACGCAGATTCGGGCGCGTTCAATCAGCGATGCCCACGTATTGAAAGTGATGGAAACCATCCCGCGTCATCTTTTTGTGGATGAAGGTTTGATTGATCAGGCATACAGCGACAACCCGTTACCCATCGGAGAAAAACAAACTATTTCTCAACCTTATATTGTCGCGTTAATGACACAGGCTCTGGCGCTAAAAGGCAGAGAGCGGGTGCTGGAAATCGGCACAGGGTCTGGTTATCAGACAGCGATTTTGGC
>CAYGNV010000092.1:0-5801 GCA_964351355.1 uncultured Smithella sp. | reverse complement strand
CGGCGGAAATAAAAAAAGAAGATCTGGGGGGCTGCCGTTTTGTCAGCCTGATAGGGGCGAGTGGATGGAAAGAATAATTCGGCATGTCGGTTTTCGTGGGGGGCGATATGTTTTTACGTGCTTTCTGGTGGTACTCTTTATTTTGCTTTTGATGATTTCCTGTTCCGGGGCTCAGGTGCAAAAAAAAAATCAGGCAAAGGGTGTTTATCATATCGTCAAAAAGGGTGAAACGATTTACAGGATTGCCCGTGCTTATTCGATCAGTTTGCAGGATTTGGCAGAAATCAATAATATCTTGGATGTTTCCATTATCAAAGAAGGTTCAGTCATCTTTATCCCGGATGCAGAGCAGGCAATCGACGACGTGATGGCGCACGCCAAGATGCCCCGCGCTGACGCAAAACGAGAAACCGGTTCAACGGATGAGAAAAGTCCTGACCATGCAAAACCGTCTAAACCGGTTGATCTGCCGCTTGCTGCGGAAAAGACGCCTCTTCCCAAACCGTCATCTCCCGAAGTGGTCGGCGCCGCCGCTGGTCCGCCTAAGCCTGCGACTGAAGAAAATAAACCGCGAATAGAAGGAAAATTGCCGACAGTGGAAAAGAAAGATGAAATAACGCTGGGGAAAAGCATGTTTATCTGGCCCGTCAAGGGAACCGTGAAAACCCATTTCGGGATTCAACCAAACAAAACATACCACAACTGGATTAAAATTGCGTGTCCTGCGGGAACACAGGTTAAGGCGGCAGCCTCCGGAACCATCATTTTTTCTTCAAACTTGCCACCCTTCGGTGAAACAATCATTATTCGTCATCCGACTGACTTTGCGACAGTATATACCCATCTCAAGAAAAGATCCGTCAAGGTGGATCAGAGTATTAAAAGAGGCGAAGTCATTGCTCTGTCCGGAGAAAAAGACGACATGGGGGAAACGTATATCAATTTTGAAATCCGCCTCAAAGGGAATAAACCGCGCAATCCCTTATTTTACCTGCCATAAGTAGCTGTCTCCTTGCCGACAAATAAATTTGCCCGTGTGAACATTGGCTTAGCATTTCCTAAGCATTTCAGTAAATTGTATTAATCATTGACTAAATACACAATAAGTGCTAAGTTGACACCTTATTATAGAAAGGCAGGGAAATATACAATGTTTAAAGTAGGGGATTTGGCGGTATATCCGGCACAAGGTGTCGGTGTCATTGAAGCTATTGAAAATAGAGAGGTTATGGGAAAGAAGCAGCCTTTTTATGTAATGAAAATTATGGGTAACGGCATGAAAATCATGATCCCGACGACATCGGCCAAGGCTGTGGGGCTTCGCGAAGTCATTCTGGAGAAGGAAATACCCAAAGTGTATGAGATTTTGCGGAATAAAGACGTAACAATCGATAGGCAAACCTGGAATAAGCGCTATCGTGAGTACCTGGAGAAGATCAAAACCGGTTCTGTGTTTGAAATTGCCAGTGTTTTGCGGGATTTGTTCATCTTGAAAAGCGACAAGAATCTTTCCTTCGGAGAACGGAAGATGATGGATACCGCTAAAAATTTGCTGGTTAAAGAAATATCTGTGGCCACTAATGCGCAAGAAGCAAAAGTCGAACACGATTTGCAGATGATTTTTACGGTGCAATAGCGGTCTATAATTTGTTCAATAGTTTTATGCTCTTTGAAAAATAAAAATAGGACAGGATCAGCTTTCCTTGATCAGGAAAAAAATGAGGCCTCCGTAATTATTGAAAAAGTACTTTAGGTGTTTATTGATGTATAGATGTGACGTTTATATAATTTTATGGGAAGGAGGTGAAGCACTTGATTGTAAGAGCAATATTGGTTCTAGCCTGTTCGATTAGCGGTTATTTTATCGTTTACTATATGCTGGCAGCGACAAGCTCGTATGCTATTTTTCAGGCAATTGTCGGCTTTATCATAGGTTTAATAGTTGCGCTGCTGGTCATCAGGATTGAAAAGGATATCCGCAAGCAATCCCTGAGAATCATCGCGGGCGGTGTTATCGGTATGGTCATCGGCTTGCTGATTGCGTTGATTCTTGGTTTCGGCTTGAATATGGTCGTCAAAATTACGCAGAATCAGCAGGTTGGTCCCTGGATTTATCTGCTGATGACGGGTATTTTAGGCTACCTGGGGCTTGTTCTTGGATCAAAAAAGGTGGAAGAATTCAATTTTCGCGCCGCTGAAAGCAAAAATGGCGTTGACAACCGCTTGCTGGATACCAGCGTTATCATTGACGGAAGAATTGCAGATATTTGCGATACCGGTTTTATGGATGGAGAACTGATTGTTCCGCGTTTTGTTCTCAATGAATTGCAGTTTATTGCGGATTCGTCTGATTCGATGAAGCGGTCACGAGGCCGGCGGGGATTGGATGTTCTCAATCGCATGCAGAAAAATTCTGCGCTCCATATTGAAATTGTTGAACAGGATTTTCCCAAAATAAAAGGCGTGGACGGCAAACTCGTGGCCCTGGCCCAGAAAATAAACGCCAAACTCATGACCAATGATTATAATCTTAACAAAGTTGCTGAGTTGCAGGGTGTGCGTGTTCTGAACGTCAATGAGCTGGCCAATGCGATGAAACCGGTGGTATTGCCCGGAGAACAGATGCTGGTCAAGATTATCCGGGAAGGCAAGGAACAGGGGCAGGGTGTTGGTTACCTGGATGACGGAACTATGATTATCGTGGATAGCGCGCAGAAAATGATTAACATGAATGTTGAGGTTGTTGTCACAAGTGTGCTGCAAACAACGGCCGGCCGGATGATTTTCACGGAATTGAAAGAAGCCGCCGAAAAGAAGAGTATTAATTAATAAAACATATTTCTGTTGTCTTTTTTGGCCGGAAAGAAATACCTTTGGCGAGCGGGCCCGGGAAAATAGTTTTCCGGGCCCGTTTTTGTTTTGGAGTTGTTATGAATACAATAGCGATCATTCCCGCCGGTGGTTCCGGCAAAAGATTGGGCGCCGACGTCGCCAAGCAGTATCTTTCCCTGTGCTCCCTGCCTGTACTGGTTCATACACTTCATGTCTTTCAGAAATCAGGGATCACGGATGATGTTATCCTGGTTGTGCCGCAAGATGATTTGATATTTGTCCGGGAGCAGATTGTTGAAAAATACGGTTTGACAAAAGTATCCACCGTTGTGAAAGGAGGTTCTCAGCGTCAGGATTCGGTCCGTAATGGTCTTGAAGCTATTGCGAAACCATGCGATATTGTGATCGTCCATGACGGTGTGCGTCCGTTTGTAACGCTAGAAATGATTGATCGGGTTGTGAAAGAGGCGGTCGATGGGGGTGCCGCGTCCATCGGGGTTCCGGCTAAAGATACCATCAAGGAAACAACCGGTGAAAACATCGTGGCAGCGACATTGCCTCGCCAAAATTTATGGCAGACGCAAACACCTCAGGCTTTTCGATATGACCTTTTGTGCCGGGCGTATGAGATCGCCCAAAAAGATAATTTTTATGGAACCGATGACGCGTCCCTGGTCGAAAGAACGGGCGCGAAGGTCCGCATGATCGCCGGTTCTTATGAAAACATAAAAATCACGACGCCGGAAGATTTAGTTATGGCGGAAGCTTTCATGAAAGAAAAAATGAAGGAACAGATCATTTATCGGAGCGGGTTGGGCTATGACAGTCATCGATTTGTTTCGGACAGGAAACTGATTCTGGGCGGCGTTGAAATTCCATCCGATCGAGGATTGCTGGGGCATTCCGACGCCGATGCGCTCCTGCACGCTGTCTGTGACGCACTTTTAGGCATGGCCGGTTGTGGAGACATCGGCAGGCATTTTCCCGACAACGACGAGGTTTACAAAAACATATCCAGCCTCATTCTTTTAGAACGGGTGAAACAAATCATCGGGGCAAAAGGAATGAGCATTCATAATATTGATGTCACGGTTATGATGGAAAAGCCCAAACTTGCGCCTTATGCTGCTGCTATGGCAGCCAATATCGCGAAGGCTTTAAATATTTCTGAAACAGCCGTCAACATCAAGGCCAAAACCAATGAAGGCATGGGCTTTGTTGGCCGCGAGGAAGGCGTGGCGGTGCTGGCCATCGCCAATGGTATGGAAAGGAACAAGAATGGTTGACAAGCCAAGAGTCAGATTCGCGCCGTCACCGACAGGCGAACTGCATGTGGGTAATGCGCGTACGGCATTATTCAACTGGATGTTTGCCCGTCATCACGACGGCCGTTTTGTTTTGCGCATAGAAGACACAGACGAATCCCGCAGCGCTCTTTCCTATCAGATCAACCTGCTTGATGATTTGAAATGGCTGGGGCTTGCCTGGGATGAAGGGCCGGGGAAAGATGGCGCGTATGGACCCTATAAGCAGAGTGAAAGGCTGGATATCTACGCAGCCCATCTGAAAAAGTTAATTGATACGGGCCACGTGTATCCTTGCTACTGCACGGAGGAAGAACTCGAAGAGGAACGCCAGGCGCTGATTCTGAGCAAACGAATGCCCCGCTATATGGGCAAATGCCGTGAGCTGACCATTGGCGAGCGCGAAGCGCTGGCGGAGGAGGGACGAAAACCATCTTACCGGTTTAAAGTGCCGCAGGTCACCATTGAATTTAACGATCTTATCAGGGGGCCGATCAAGTTTGAAGGCGAAGCCATGGGCGATTTTATCATCGTCCGCTCCAACGGTATGCCCGCCTACAATTTCGCGGTGGTGATTGACGATCACTTGATGGCGATTACACATGTCGTCCGCGGCGAAGATCATCTTTCCAACACAGCCTTGCAGATTATGCTTTATCAGGCTTTCGAGTTTGAACCGCCGGCTTTTGCCCACCATTGCCTGATTCTGGGCAAAGATCACGCCAAGCTCAGCAAGCGTCACGGTTCCGTATCCGTGGGCGAATTCCGCAAACAGGGATTTTTACCCGAAGCTCTTATCAATTATTTAGGGCTGCTGGGAAGCTCTTTTACCGGCGGACGGGAAGTTCTCTCGCAGATAGAGATGGTTGAAGCATTCTCCCTGGAACGCGCTTCCAAAAGCGGCGCGGTCTTTGATGAGGAAAAACTCCGCTGGCTCAACGCCCTTTATATGAGAAGCCTGACTACCGATGATTTAATAACGAGGCTTCATCCGTTTTTGCGCGAGTCCGGTTATCAGCCGGAAACACTGGATCCGCAGTGGTTTAAGAATGTGATCGAAACAGTTAAAGATGAATTGACAACACTGGCTGACATTGGCGAACACATCGATTTGTTTTTTGATGACCGTTATGAAATTTCGTCTGATGCAAAACAGATTCTTGATGCCGAAGACGCGCGGAAAGTAATCAGATCTTTTGGCGAATATCTGGAGAACGCTTTAGGGTCGTCGCAGGAAATATATGCCGCGGCGATAAAACACGCCAAAGAAAAATCCGGCGGCAAAGGCAGGAATTTATTTATGCCTGTCCGGGTAGCTCTCACCGGTAAAGTCAAAGGTCCTGAACTGGATAGGATCTTTGCAATCCTGGGTAAGGATTCCGCTTGTAAAAGGTTGAAGCGGACGGATCAGTGGATTTCCAAAAACACGGAGGGATGAAAACGCCTATCAGCCTGTTTGCCGTTGGTAAATTATTTTTGTTTAGGATGAGGCTCAGACACAAGAAAACAGCCCTGCGCTTTTGCCTGGCGTTTTGTTTGTTGCTGGGTTTGTTTCTGTCTTGTCCGGTATGGGCTGCCGCTTCGTCATCCCAAGAGCTAAAGAGGTTTCTCGATATCCTGGAACAACAAAACACGCGCTATGGCTGGACGGATATCAAGCCCAGC
>CAYGNV010000091.1:0-8743 GCA_964351355.1 uncultured Smithella sp. | reverse complement strand
CCCGGTTCTCTTAAAAAGAAAATATGCAGCTCAAAGCGCTGCCGGTCAATATGACGCAGCAGTTCCAGCAGCAACTGCTCAGCGCCGCCGATGGTCAATAAGGATACCAGGACGGCAACGCGGGTTCTCTGGGGATTGATCATAGCGCTATCTCCCTTTGTAATCAGCAATAACGGTTTCAAACAGGTTCATCAGGCTGTCCATTTGGTCATTAATGAGCAGGGTTTTTTTGACATAGGCCTGACCTGCAATTCCCATTTGCACCAGTTGATCCCTGTTCGAAAGCATCTCGCCCATTTTCTGCGCCAGGTCGTCGCAGGAGTCCGGTTCAAACAATCGTCCGGTCACCCCTTCCTCGATCTGTTCGGGAATTCCGCCGATACGGGACGCCAGAACCGGCGTTCCATTCATGAAGCTTTCATACGTGCTGATCGGCGCATTGTCATACCAGCGGCTGGGCACTACACTGAACAGGGCCTCGGCAATCCAGCGCATCA
The DNA here is from genome assembly GCA_964351355.1 of uncultured Smithella sp. Taxonomy (GTDB): domain Bacteria; phylum Desulfobacterota; class Syntrophia; order Syntrophales; family Smithellaceae; genus UBA8904. The sequence continues at coordinate 8,246 of CAYGNV010000091.1, read as the reverse complement.
GGGTTTGCCCGGACTGGAATCCCAGAAAATGGATGCGGTTTTTCATATGAGGCAAAATAAGCCGCTTCAGGCGCTCCTCTTCCCCATCATAACTCCGGCCGATGAGATAAAGGTCTATCGGCGGATTCAGCTTCTGAAATGCGCCGATCAAGGTGTCTATTCCTTTTTCATAAGATAATCTGCCAAAATAGAGAATATAGTCTTTTTTACGCCAGTCCTTATCCGGATCAACAGTTCTTTCAATTGGATACTTCAGCACCTGAAACCGCTCTTTGCGAGCGTCTTCTTCGCTCTTTCTCTCGCCTTCTCTTCTGCCCTCTCCTGCCCTCTCCGCTTTTCTTTTTCTCTTTCCCTGCCTTCTTTCAATCGGATAATACAACACATGCGCTTTGTGTTTGGAAACACCGCCTTCGAGCAGTTTGTCTTTCATGAACTCACAGGGCACGACAAAGGCATCCACCAGTTCATACAATCCGAGCATGCGCTGCAGATACATGGCGGCAACCCGGACCGCGGAGGCGGCAAGATTGTTCTTCACACACCGGTGTAGGAGCCCGTGATAATATTGTCCCCGAACGCAGAGCGTACAGGGCCTGCCATCCCGCAACAGTGAATAGCTGGGACAAAGCAGATTATAATCGCCGATCTGCATCACCACGGGGATGTGATGACGCTTGAGCGTGTGGATGATGCTTGGAGACATGTAGTTATAGATGTTCAGGATGTAGGCGATGTCCGTCCCGGGGAATGCTGTCAGCAGCCGGTTCAATTTTATTCTGGCTTCAAAAGAGTAGGTGCTTCTGTCCAGAAATCGCAGAATATTGGCAGGGGAAAACCGGATGTTTGCCCAAAGCGCCTGTTCCGGGTCTCCGGGAGGCGCCAGAAAATAGTCCTGATAGGGAGAAGGCCAGGTCCCGGCATAACGGACGCTGAACGGAATGGTCGTATGCCCCCTGGCCGAGAGGTAAGTCATAACATCATAAAGATATTTTTCGACGCCGCCGTTTAAAAAAAAATATTTATTACAAAAGACGATCTGCATTTAAGGTTTTTCTCCCAACTCTATTCGAAAAATTCCGGTCCCATTGAACCCGATATATGCTGCGGCCGGCGCATCCGCCGTGGAGGTGATGACCGTCATGTTCACCTTTGGAATATCCATCGAAACCTGCCGAAATGTTTTTGCGCTGTCTGTGCTCACAAAGAGCCCTTCGGTTGCCCTGACATCATAGCGAGTCGTTCCGGCCAAAACCAGCCCCGGGCGCCGGGGGTGGAAGGCTACGCTATATACGGCCATTTGAGGAGATGCGGTCACGGGAAGGGATATTTCCTTCCAGCTTTTTCCCTCATCATTAGAGACCAAAAGTGTATTACCGCCGCAACCGGCCAAAATACGGGATGGCGTTAAAGGATCAATGGCCATGCCAAACACAAATCGCTCTCCTCCCGTTGTAACACGCTGCCAGGAGCTTGCGCCATTGGTGGATTTGTAAATACCGCCCGCCTGCGTGCCGGCAAATAGCACGCCGGGGAGTCGGGGATGAACCAGCAATGCCCCCGGTCCCTTGATATAGGGTGTTGTCAGTCCCTGATTCATCGGAGACCAGTTTTTCCCGCCATTGACGGTTTTATATACCCCATATCCATTGGTTGCCACATAAATCGTATCATCCGCAAAAGGGTCCAATTCCACATTGCTTGCCAGCCCGTCAACGTATCCAAGTTTGGGAAGGGTTTCCCAGGGTACTGAAAATCCGATATCCTTCCAGGTTGTTCCGGCGTTCCGGGATTCATACAGATGGATCCTTTCCTTTTTGCCCCAAGGGTTCATCAGCAAGACCATCCGGGAAGGATCATTCCGGGATATTTCAATTTCCTGGGCATGGCCGTCGGCGACGCCATTCATCGCCCGTCTCCACTTTTTTCCCGAATCATCCGAGATCATCAGGCCGTTGTCCGCGGCGCACAGGTACAGGGTTTTAGGGTTCCGTGGATGAACCTTCAGGTCATTGATGCAGGTGTTTTGAAGGCCATGATGTTTTTGATACCAGTGATCTCCATCGTCAGCGGTCTGCCAGAGGTTCCACCAGTCCGCAAGGAACAGGGATTGGGACGTTCCAGGAACAAAGGCCATCTCTTCGAGGCCTGAAAAGGTGCTGGTCCAGTTGGGAGGCGCTTCCGGATCGACCTGAAACGAGAGGACGGATTGCCAGGTGGCTCCGCCATCCCGGGTTTTGTAAAGCAGATGCGGCCAGTTTTCAGGATGCGAGCCGATGAATACCAGGTCCGGATTGTTCGGATGAACGAGAAGGGATTTATAGCCCTTGGGTTTTGGTTGCAGTGAAACAGGGCGACTCTCCCAGGCTATGGTTGTCGTATTCCATCGGAACAGGCCGCGTTGTTTTTCAACCATGTAGAGGGAATTGCGCGAAGAGGCGATATCGGTAATTTCCACAGAATCCTGGGGGAGCCCTTTCATTTGTGGTATCCAGTTTTGCCCCTCCATCCGATAAACGCCGCGGGACGTTCCGGCGTACAAGTATCCCTCATACACCGTAAGCCCATTGACCTTGAAACGTTCCAGCCCCAAAACCGGCTGCGGGGGGGCTTTCAGATTGTTCAGAGATAGCTTGAAAACCCCTTTTGCGTCGGTTCCAATCCACAGGGTATTTCTGGTAAAGAGCAGCAGACTGCTTCCAAAAAAACGAGAAGAGTAACGGACTTCGCTGGATATCCGAATCCAGGCATCGCCCTGAGTGAGGCTGTAATACAACCCGTCATCGGTCAGGGCAACAAGCTGATGGGGGGCTGCCGGATTGATGGCGATATCCGCGACGCTAAAACCTTCCAGCCCCTTTCCGATCAGATCAAAGTGGTTGCCGCCGTCCCGGCTTCTGTAGATTCCGGCGACGTCCGATCCGACGTAAACGATTTTGGGATTCGATGGATCTATCGCAATGTTTGTAAACCGTCCGCCACCGCCATAACCGGAAGGATGCCATGACAGGCGGAGGTTTTCCGCGCCTGCGCTGATTGCAAGCAGCATCAAAAGAACGACTGCTGAAATAATTGGATTCAGGTGACGCCTCATTATTCTCCCACTGTCGTACCCTTTTGGATTTGCTGCCTGGGTTCTAGGTGAAGCGATTTTTGGCCGTATAATCGGGCACTGTATAGAACAAATGCCTTTTCAACCGGATCATAGCCTTTCATCCACACGGTGCCTGAAACTGAATTGGCATGGATGCGAAGCTTCAACTTGCCGGCTCTGGCATTGATCAGGGTTGGAAGGGCTGTGCTTTCAGCAAGTTTCTTGCCTTCATCTCCCGCCATCGCGGCCAAAGCGCCTGTGTGTCTCAGCAGCTCCGGACTTAAAAAAATAAAGTGCATCGGCACTGGTTTGACAAATGTTCGTTTGATATCGCAGGTGATCTCGTTTGCAATCGCCGTCATTTCTGAATTCTCGGAATTCCAGAAGAAACTGTTTCGGGAATTTTTCTTGGGAAAACCTTGAATTATAAGCTGGTAGGGGTTGTTGCTTCCCGGGACCGGCGGCATCAGGGTCAGCAAGGCCTGAGCCCCTGAGAACGTTTCATTCATCACCGTGCCGGAAAGCTGCACCAGATACTGCTTGGAAAATTGTGTTCCTTCCAGGAGATCTTGCGCCACACAGAAAGTGGGCGATAAACCCGAAGAGAGGATCAGCAGCATTCCAATGACAAACAAGCGTGACAATTTTATGGTGTAACTACGCCGGTGTTGAGGCTGAAGGCGGAAGGCGGGAGGAACTTTCAACTTTCTTGATAAAATTATTTCCGCAATGCCTGGAAGTTTTTTGTGATCGATCATGCTTGACCCCTTAAAGCCTTTTGTTTTTGGTCGATCTACCTGACTAAATTATCACCCTGTTTTTTTAATTGGGATTGGTGCCAGTTCCATGCCGTTGAAATGGTTTCCCGGATGTCGATGAAATTCGGCCTCCAGCCCAGCAGCGAAGCGGCTTGATCCGCCCTGGCTACCAGCGCGGGGGGGTCGCCGGGGCGCCTGCCGGCGGTTCGGTAGGCCACTTGTTTTCCGGTAACCTGCTCAACGGCCCGGATGACTTCCATCACGGAGTTCCCATGTCCCGTCCCCAAATTAACACATAGGCTTTGAGCGGATTGGGTCAGATGCTGCAGCGCAAGGAGATGGGCGCCGGCTAAATCCGTTACATGGATATAATCCCGAATCGCTGTGCCGTCCGGGGTGTCATAATCGGTCCCATAGACCTCCGTGTAATCACGCCGACCCTGTACCGTTTGCAGAAGGAGAGGAATCAGATGGGTTTCGGGATCATGGTCTTCGCCGATTTGCCCTTCGGGGTCGGCGCCTGCCGCGTTAAAATAACGCAGAATGGCGTATCGGATGCCGTAAGCGCTCCCATAGTCCTGGATGATCTGCTCCATCATGAGCTTGGTGCGGCCATAGGGGTTAATCGGGATCTGTGGATGGTTTTCGGGGATGGGAATCTGCAACGGCAGGCCATAAGTCGAGCAACTGCTTGAAAATATTATATTTTTACAGTCATGTCGTCGCATGGCCTCCAGAAGTGAAATCGAACCGGCAACATTGTTCTGATAATATTTTGCCGGATGTTCAACCGATTCGCCGACATACGCATAAGCAGCAAAATGGATAACCGCTTTGGGCCGGTAATCGGAAAAAATCTGATCCAGCACCAAAGCATCGGCAATATCTCCTTTAACGAACGGTCCCCATTGGACAGCCCATGGATGACCGTATGTCAAATTATCGAGAGAAATTGGCAGGTAACCCATAGCTGCAAGGATCTTGCAGGTGTGACTGCCAACATAGCCTGCGCCTCCGGTAATCAGAATTGGCTCGGTCATAGCAAAAGTTCCCTTTATTTCCGACAATCCGTCAGTAGGTTTCATAAAAACTTGCACTTTGTTGCAGCTAACATATATTTAAAGACACTGATTTGTCAAGCAAAATGACCACACCCAAAAAATGCTAAAAAAAATGCTTGACAAATATTTTTTTTTATATACTTTGGAGTTGTACTGGAATAATCCGGAATTATCGGGATAGGAATAGATATGTATCGATATAGATTGAACAGGCGATATCTGTCGGGAAGGTGTCTATATGAAAGGGAATAGATTGAAGGATCGGCGTACTGCCGAGGGGCTTACGATAACGGAGCTGGCTCGGCTTTCCAACATCAGCACCAAGGTGATCAGCCAGACCGAACGGCTTATGAGAGAACCAACGGAGGTAACCAAGAGGAAAATACTAAATGGGATGAATGCGGCGAAGAAGCCGAAGGAAAAACCCTATGACTTTGAATATATTTTCCCGCGAACGAGTAGTGATGGATCGTATGAGCGATAAAATTCCTGAATCAAGACCACTGAATCCAATTCGCGGTTTCTGCGAGAGGATAGAGACAAAAGCGTCGTTTTTTGTGCACTTCTTTCGGAAGCCTTGTTGTCATGTTGTGGTACTGACGATGACATCACTAATATTTTTTGCATCCTGCGTGCATTCTCCAGACGGTCCTTCCCAGTTCGAAACCGATATTAAAACCACTGAAGATGTTGACCAATTGAAGAGGCTGGAGACACAGTTGACGGTTACTCCGGAAAAGGCGGCGCTGCATCCGGATTACCAGGTTATTAACAACATCGCGGTTCCTTATGTGCCGGAATACCGGATGGGGCCGGGTGATGTGTTGGAAATCGTCTATCACCTCAAATATGAAAAAACCGAAGATGATTATCGCCTGGAAGTTCAGGACAGGATCAGCATTAATTTTCCTTTTCAACCGCAGTACAGCTCCTCCGTCCTGGTTCGATCCGATGGAAAAATCACCATGCCGCTCATCGGCGACGTGGCTGTAGAATCTAAAACGCCGATGGAACTTGCAACGGAATTGAACCGCGAATACAAAAAATACTTTGTAGCACCCAACATCACCGTTGCGCTGGAAGCATTTAATGTCAAAATCGACGAGTTGAAAAAAGCCATCACCACGGCCGCCAGAGGACAGAGCAAAATCGCTCCGATTTCTCCGGATGGCCGCATTTCCTTCCCGGTGATCGGCAGCATGCAGGTGCAGGGGTTTACCGTGGCCCAAGTGGAAAAAAGGATCAATGAAAGCTACGCCAAACAGGTTCGAAATCTTAACTGTACCCTTATCCTTCTGGAAATTCGTAATCCAAAACTCTATGTCCTTGGCGAAGTGGAAAGACCAGGGGCCTACGATATTGGTTCGGTCCCCAATGTCTTGAATGCCCTGACGCTTGCAGGAAGCTTTAAGAAAAGCGGTGAGCTGGAAGAGATTGTCGTTTTCCGCAATGAAGGGCTGGAAAGGCCCATTGCCTTCAGAGTGGATATCAGAAGGGCTCTAAGATCAGGCGTTGCCCTGACCAATATCAAATTAAAACCCGGGGACATTATTTATGTTCCCAAAACCCGGCTTGATGAGATCAATGATGAAATCGAGAAAATCTTCACCAGAGGCATTTACGCCGTGCTGCCTTTTACGACCAGCTTGGGCGCCTCTTACACGATAAAAGGAACTCCTCTTATTCCATAGGGTGATAGTTATGCAGAATGTATTTCGAGAGTTTGTTTTCATCCTTTTTTATCGGTCGCGATTAATCATCGGGGTCTTTCTCGTTGTTTTTCTCGTCTCATTAGTCATGGCCGTAACGCTCCCGTCCGTTTATCGTGCAACGGCTAAATTTTCCCTGGTTATTCCACAAAGTTTGGATCCGCTGCAGCAGGAAAGTTCCATGGATTACCGGAACAGGGTGCGCCGCTTTCTTCAGGATCAGAAAGAGCTGATTATGTCCAACCGTGTCCTGACAAAGGTTGTTCAGGAAATATATCCCGGGATCAAGCAACAATCTGCAATCACCAAAAAGATAAATGAGCTCCGGGAGAATTTGGATGTGGTCCCGCCGGGGGGAGAATCGTTTGAAGGCTCCAGTGTTTTTATTGTTGAATTTTCAGATAATAGCCCGACATTTGCGGCCAAGGTTACGACATCGGTCACCGATAACTATCTGGCAATATACCGGGAGATCTCTCAAGGCAAAACGACTTACTCGCATTCATTTTTTCAGGAGCAGACCGGGAAACTGCAAAAAGATATGCAGGAGAAGGAAAGCAAAGTCCGTGACTTCGAAACCAAACAGGCACTGGCTCTGCTTGAAATCCTGAACCTGGGTGACAACAAGGCAAATACTGAGGTCGGCCCCAACACGCTGTTAACGCAGTTTATGCGAAATTACCATGAACTTCAAGCCGAACTGGCCGGTCTTCAGGCCTCCATCGCAGCCCTCGAACGGGAGAGCAACCAGAGTGGCGTTCCGGCGGTATTACCGGAAATGGAGGTGACGGGGCGCGCCATCACCGTTTTTAAAAACAAGGTAGCGCAACTTCAGATTCAATTGAACGAAATGAAACCCCAGTTCCAGGCAAATTTTGAGCCGATGAAGCAGGTCGAACAGGAGTTGAAATTGAGTGTGGATTCTCTGAAAACAGAAATGAAAAGAGTCATCAGCGCTCAAAAAATATCGGCTAACAGCATCAGGGCCAGAATCGGTCAGCTCGAAAAAACGATCGAGGGTCTTAGGGATCGGATTCAGGTCGTAGCTCGGGAAAAGGTAACCTATCAGGCTCTGTTGCAGGAATTCAACATTGCCAAAGAGGCTTATACCCGGACCCAGGCCCAAATGGAGCAAGCCAGAATGGCGCAATCTCTGACCCAGGACAAGCAGTTTCTGACTTTGATTGACAGGCCTTCAGTTCCGGTTAAACCGTTTAAACCCAATCGCATCCTGCTCATATTCGGCGGCCTTTTGGCTGGAATCTTCCTGGGAATCGCCGCCGCTTTAACCGTTGATCAGTTTGATCACCGCACGAAGACCATTTATGGAATTGAAAAGCAGTTGAACGTGCCGGTATTGGGGTCCATACCGAGCTTGTAACCCTGTAATGCAAAGGCAGTCTCCGTGTATATACAAATTGCGCTCATCGTCATCGCTCTGGTCGCCATCATTCTGTGGTTCGGGGGTGGGTATAAACAAGCTCAGGCAAAAGATGACCGGTTCAGTTTGCCGGCAATCCTTCTGGGAACATGGATCATTGCCGGCGCGGTACTAGGCGTGCATTTTTTTGTTTTTCGACCGGCAGGCCTTTTTGATATCACCATAGAGCGGCTGCTCTTTTCAATG
>CAYGNV010000090.1:0-8772 GCA_964351355.1 uncultured Smithella sp. | reverse complement strand
TGGCGATAGGCATAGTATTTAAATAACTACATTACCACGATATCGAAAACAACAAATGAAGGGAGACTACAAATGAGTTTATTTTCAAGATCACGCAACAAGGGGCATTATCCCCATCAGAATCATGGAAGCGATCACTACAAAAGACCCGATTCGGGAGGCGGCTTCCTCGGGAAAATCATGAGACTCCTCACAGGGTCAAGAAGGCATTCGCATTCGCCTGATCGTTTCCGTCGTGATCATCACAACCATCATTCCAGAAGGCATAGATCACGCTCATGAAATTATTCGGCAGGGATACCGTATATTCACCCGGCCAGAAGATTGGCGCCTATACGGTAAAAAAGATAACCGGTGAGGGGAGATACGGTATTTGCTATTTGGTTAACGACGAACGGCAGCAATACATAATCAAGCAATTGAAAAGGTACATGCTTAAGAAGTCGAAGACTAAGGTCGGTTTTGAACAGGAAATTCTGTCGTCGTTAGACCATGAGGAAGTGCCTCGATTCATCAGAAAGCTCGAAGACAATGGTTTATACGGTTATCTTTTGGAATACAAAGAGGGAACAACGTTCGAAGATTTAATTTATTCAGAAAACCGCGTTTTTCCCAAGATTGAAATCCAAGAGATTGGTATTCAGCTAATCAGCATCCTGAAATGTCTGCATCAGTCGGGAATTGTGCACAGGGATATCAGGGTTCCCAACGCATTGTACAATAACCGAAAAGTTTACCTGGTGGATTTCGGTCTCGCTCGCTGGGTTGATGAATTCAAGTATCGTCCTGATGTGGATTTTGCTTATTTGGGGGACTTTCTCTTGCATCTTTACTACACATCATACGAGAACGATGGCAAGAAAAAGAAACCCTGGCATCAAGAATTGAATTTACGAGAGGACGAAATGCTTTTTTTGAAAAGATTGATGGGCATAGAGAAGAAATACCGGCACATAGACGAGGTTGAACACGATTTCCTGACAATCATTGGAAATTAAAGAGAGCAATAAATCATCAATAAAAGAAAAGGGGTAAAATATGTCACATCACTACGGACACGGCCACCATTTAATGTATTTTGAAATAGTAAAAAAAATCTTTCACAACAAAACATTTTTATTGGTTGCTGTGATGTTGCTCTTAGTTTTACTGGCCGTAGGGATATGGTTGATCTCTTTACTCATACCGTTTTTGGGACAGCTCTTGACGATCGTTGAAAAAAACGGAATAAAAGGGGCCGTCGAAACCATAAGCCCCTACTTGTTAAAGCTTTGGGAGGGTGCAGGCAAGTAATAAGGCGCTTAGCTATTTTACTGTTTTACCAGCGTAGAATAAATACCACACTTTATTAATTGTGCAGTGTGAAAAAATAAAATTTATGAAAATGAGGAAAAGAAAAATGAATAACCTTGGAAAGAAAATTCGAAACACAATCGTGATGACTGCCTTCATCTTAGCGACGCTATTTTTAGCAGGATGCGGAGATAGCGAGCTGGCGAAGGGAATAACCGACATCGTAAAAAAGTCGGTTGGAGGTGAGGTTGCCAAAAAGGGAGATGAAATCAAGAAGCAATTTGATCAGATCGTCAAGCCGGGTAGCGGTAAGGGACAGAAGGAAAATGGAGAAGGCGCTGGCGGGGCAGACAAGGAAAAGTCTGAAAAAGGTTCCGGCAAGGAATCAGCAGAAGAAAAAGACTGATTTATGTGAAACTCTGCCGAATGGCTCATGAACATGAAAGGGATAGCCCCTTTCTGGGGTAACTAGTCTTGATCCAAGGGGAGAAGAGATGATAAAGAAGGCGACTCTGAGGTCATTTGTCAGTCCTGCTGTGGCGTTCCTGTTTGCGGTTGTATCCGCGACGGGCTTTCTGATGCTGTTCGACATAGACCAGGTCGAAGATCTTCATAAGTGGATGGGGCTCGCTTTTGCTATTGCCGGCATGCTGCACCTGGCCGTCAATTGGCAGGCGCTTGTGGTGTATTTTCGCGGTCACAAAATCATGTTATGGGGTTCTATGATATTTCTCATTTGTGCAGTCTTACTGCTGGGAATTGGAGACAGCGACCGAGATATTTCTGATCATCCCAAGAGCAAAGCCATCGAACATGTCAGGGACTTGCATGATGAGTGAGATAATCATCGGGGAAAGCGTGATTTAATGTTTCGAATAATGTATTTAGCAATATATTTTTTGCCCGCCATTTATGTCTTTTTTCGGCTCAGAAAATTTTTCCCCGATAAGACAAGCAGAAAATATTTTTCATTTATTTATATTATTTTAATATTTACTTTCCCTTGTGTTGAAGTATTATCCCATTCAAGCAGCACGCCATGGATAACTAACTTTACAAAAATCGGTTATTATTTGTTGCCCTATCTCCTTTATCTTTTTTTAGCTGTTCTTCTTATTGATCTAGGGTTCATCATGAACCGCCGGCTAAAAGTAATACCGTTCAAAATCATTATCAGCAATACATTCAAGAAAACGGCGTTTGCGATCATTTTGACCACTCCGCTGCTGATTGTTGCGGTTGGAGCCCTTTGGCATGGGAATATTCAAGTCAGCAGTTACCAAATTGCTATCCCGAAAAAATCATCAGACCTTAATCATTTGAAAATTGCATTTGCAGCTGATTTACACCTCAAGGGGATTTCAGATAAAGTAATCGTTGACAAGTTTGTGGAAAAAATAAATTCCTTGAATCCGGATATCGTTTTACTGGTTGGTGATATTATTGAAGGAGACAGGCAAGATGCCGAAATGACCGTTTTGGAACAAACATTGCGAAAAATTAATTCAAAATATGGAGTATATGCGGCGTTCGGAAACCACGAATTACATGGTGGTGTCAGTCCCCTCAACTTTTTCAATAATGCTTCAATCAAAGTACTGCAAGACTCTTTTATCCAAATGGATAAGTCATTTTATTTGATCGGCAGGAATGACTTTAGATCTATTACAAGGAAGACCATGGAAGAGTTATTTAATGGCACGCAGAATAACTTGCCGATCATAATGCTGGATCACCGCCCTTCTGATTTTGCTAATGTAAACAAGGCGAATGTTGATATTCAGGTGTCAGGCCATACTCATAATGGTCAATTATTTCCCATAAACTATATAACCAGTAGTCTTTATGATTTAAGTTGGGGATATAAAAAAATTAATGCTACCCACTTTTTTGTTACAAGCGGCTTGCAGGCATGGGGACCGGCGGTGAAGACTACCGGAACTTCGGAAATTATGGTTATTGATGTTGATTTTATTTGAAAAAGTAGCCGGCATTCGGAATGAAATAAAAGAGTTGAATAATATGTCGGATCATTATAGCCGGTTTGGGAATGACGAACACCATGGACCAAATCACCAATACCAGTGTTATGATTGCGGTCATGGGTACGGCCGCATAAAGCTGGAGAACATTGAGGGAAGTTATGAATAAGCATTTCCGCAAGCAAATCATCTGTCGCTGCCTTTTCATCGGCATTTGTCTTTTAGCGTTAACGATGACCGCCTGTGAGAACACCGATCTGCGGTTGGCCTCCGAAGCGGGCATGGATGCTATAAAGGCGGCAACACTGTCGGACAAGGAGATCCTTGAGATTGCAATTCAATCGGCAAAGTATTCCGACGGAAAGAGCAAGCTGGCGCCGCCCGAAAACAAGCACGCGGTAAGGCTTCAAAAGCTGGTAGGAAGCTATCTTCAGGACGAAAACATCAAGTTCAACTATGCGGTCTATCTGTCGCCGGAGGTGAATGCGTTTGCGATGGCGGACGGCACGATCCGCATCTACAGCGGGCTCATGGACATGCTGACCGATGGCGAACTGAGGTTTGTCATCGGTCATGAGATGGGACACATCGCAAAAAATCACATCAGAAAAAAGATCCAGCTCGGTTATGCGGCCAGCGCCGTGAGGAAAGGCATAGCGTCTCAAACCGGGGTGGTCGGGGATGTGGCCCGATCCGCGGTGGGGGACTTCGCACAGACCCTGATGAATGCCCAGTTCTCGCAGCTTGAGGAAAAGGAAGCCGATGACTACGGTCTCGGGTTCCTGAAGCGGGAGTCGTTCGAGCCGAGGGATGCCGTAGGCGCATTGAGAAAGATAGCCACCTTGGGTGGAAACCACTCGTTCCTTTCAAGCCATCCCGACCCTGTGCTCAGGGCCGACAGACTGCAAGCACAATTGGAAGGAAAAGCGACCACTGCGGGCACGGAATCCAAATCCCTCATTTCCGATGGTATCAGCTTTGTAAAGGAATATGTGCTTGTGCTCTGCAAACAGCTTATTGGTTTGATTCCTGAAAAACAGCAAAAAAATACTCCATAAGAAAGCAGGGTTTAATATTTCGAATGAAATCATAAGTGCAGCTGAGTGTTACCGGTCTGCCGAGCAGAAGGCTACCGATTATTTTAAATCACTTTATCTACAGCTCCTCCGCAAGACCTATGTCCAGACCCTGACAAAAGATATCCAGTTGTGGAAACATCACCATATCCACCATTATTCGTTACTGTCCTGTTTGTGCCGCAAGAACAAACCTGACCCGCGGAATTATCACCAATATATCCAATGGCTGGATTACACAGGTAAGCTGGATAATTACCTGGACCGAAGCATCTCCTATCTTTTCATGCGCGATCTGGGTAAAGCCCTGGACTCACCTGACACCCAGGCACGGGTCAGACGCGTAGTGGATATTTTGAAAGATCACCTGATCCGTTTGACCGTTTCAGGCGGGGCAGATAAAACTGAAACAATAAGCATGGCCGGGTTATACCGGAGGGCCCAGAAGGAAAGCATTGAATCAACCATGATCTGGTTGATGGACAAACTGAAAACCATGTCCAAGCATATTCCGAAAGGGATGGATGCCGAGCAAGCCAAGCGAAAACTGATCAAAATCATTGTCGGCGTGCTTATGCACACGATCGAAGAGATGGGCGAGAAGACTTTGCCGGAAGTGCGCGCTCGGAACCTGGATCAAGCTATTCGGTTGGGTTATTCTTACGGTTTAACCTATCCATTCATCGACGATCTGCTGGATGCCAATGTCTTGTCCCCTGAGGAGAAGAACCGGTATTCCGATCTGATTCGTACCACACTCATTACCGGATCTGTCCCGGAATTGGGCGTGTGGAATGAAAAGAACGGCAATCTGGCCCGATATGTTCACTCGGAACTGCGGGATGCTTTTGAGTATATTAAATCCCGTCAGCGACCGGAGGCCCTGAAATTGTTTTTAGAGCAGGCGTATGTGTTTTTTCATTCACAGGAAGTGGACCGTATTAAAAACCTGTCCAATCCCAATTATACCAATGAAGATCTGTATATTCCCATCATTTTGAAATCCTCCTCCTCCCGACTGATTGCCCGCTCGGTGATGGGTGCGCCTGATGATAGCGGATTTGACAATCGGACATTCTTTTACGGCATTTACAACCAGCTGGCGGATGATTTTGCCGATATGTTTGATGACATGAAGGAAGATGCTGTCACACCCTATACCTATTATATGAAATATCACGATCAGCGGCCGGACCTGATCAACCCTTTTGAATTATACTGGGCGGTCGTTTCCAATCTGATCCATAATGTGTACCGCTCCGATCCAAAGACCGGTGAGGTGATGCTGGACCGTGCCATCAACGGGCTGAAACGATTTAAAGAGCGAATGGGAAATGAAAAGTACAACGAAGTCATGTCCCTGTTTGCTTCCGGAAATCCGAAATTTAATAATATCATCCAGAAAATGGTCCGGAAAGCGGATGATGTGGACTTCTTTGATAAACTGCTCCGCGACTGGGTGCTTACGGTTCTGAAAAATGAAAAGGCAGAGCAAGAAGCCTTTGGGAATACGATGAAAACCGTGGGTAACCAGATCAATAGCCTCTTGAATATCCCAAAAACATGGGATGATCCACTGTTGAATCAGACCATTGTTGACGCTGCAAATTACAGTTTGGAGGCAGGCGGAAAGCGGGTTCGTCCGCTGATGACCTGGGTCATGGGTGTGAATGGGTACGGATTAGACCCAAAGGCGATGGCGCCGCTTCTGCGATCATTGGAATATATGCACACGGCATCTCTGATCTTTGATGATCTGCCCTCTCAGGATAATGCTGACACCCGGCGCGGCCGTCCGAGCCTGCATACGGCGTATAACTTTGCCATCGCTGAATTGACGGGCCTTTTCCTGATTCAGAAGGCGGTTCTGGAACAGGCGTCTTTAGACCAGTTCGACCCGAAAACGGTCTTGAACTTGATCCGCTATGCGGCCGGCGTGACGGAAAATATGTGCAAAGGCCAGGCGATGGATCTGGATTCCAAGGGGAAGCCATTGACGCTGGATCAATTAAATACGTTGTGCTTTTATAAAACCGGGCTGGCTTTCCAAGCTTCATTTGTTATGCCGGCCATTCTCGCTCATGTGAAAGAATCGGAAATTGCAGCTTTGAAAAAACTCGCTTTTCATGCCGGCATTGCGTTTCAGATCAAGGATGACCTGCTTGATGCTGAAGGTGATCCTGTCTTTCTGGGAAAACTGACCGGCAAAGATGCTGAAAACAACAATTCGACATTTGTGACAATCCTTGGCCCGGAAGGCGCCCGAAAAGAGATGTGGAACCATTATTGTCATGCAATGGAAGCACTGGCCGATGTGCCACGCAATATTATTTTTCTTAAGCAGTTACTGAATTACATTGTTAACCGGGACCATTAAAAGATTATCGGGGCATCAGCGCATCCGTCTTTGCCGATCAATTTCCCTTAACATTTTCCCGTTTTCTACCGTGTAAATGGAATTCATATTCAACTTCCGGATTCCGCATGCGACGAGGAATTGCAGATATCGTGTTATTGACCATGTCTCCGAAGATGCGAAAAGATAAATTTCAAAGCGTCTCCCGGAGGATTGTGGAGGCGTGAATGGTTACATCAGGTTGTTGGAGATATTGTCTGACCCCGAAGATAAAGATTATGAAGCAATGAAAGAATGGGTCGGCAAGGATTGGCACCCTGAAAAGTTCGATAAGAATTCCATCAGGTTTGATAACCCTTACCATCGGTGGAAAAAAGCCTTCCTGGGAAAATAAGAGTTTCAATAATCGGCGTGCTCGGGGATGACCTAAAGGTCACGCGCCACGCCCTACATTTCAGGCCAGAATGGTTTTTGTTTTGATCACATAAATTAGTTGCGTCTGATCGGCGGGGAAGCCCAGGATGTGCTGAATAATGTCAATGGGCCGGACGGAGCCGGCCTGGGCATGGCGCAGGGTCATGGTTACCTTTTTTTCTCCGGCGTTTAACGTTATTGCCTCGACAAAAGGGCGGATGTCTCTGGTGATGGTTTTCCCCTTGGATTGCCTGGAAATCGGGAACGATTTGACGGCCAGAAAATTTTCGATGTTATCTGCGATGTTTTTCAGTTTCTCTTCATCAATATCCTCAGGCAGAATCAGGTCGTAGGTGAAGCCATAAAGTGTCTGGGCCAGGTCTTTGGCGACATAGGAAAGCAACTGAATGTCTGTGATCTCCATTCCAAGCGGCAATGCGGCGTTGATTTCATTTTTCAGGACAGTCAAATCTTGCGGATATTCAAAAGCGGTGATGTCCATATATTCCTGTAAGCTGGCCATCCCCACCGATGTGGCGGTGGCAAAAGAAATTTTCGGATGCGGATGAAAACCCGCCGAATAGCAAAGCGAAAGAGGGCTGCGGCGCAGAGCGCGCGTCAGCGCCATGGCCAGCTCCAGATGAGATAAAAAGCGGGCGCGGCCGGTTTTGATAAAGCTCAGACGATAAACTTTTTCATAGGCAGCGGCCGACGATTTTACAGCAGGTATTCCTTTTGCCTCCGTGTTTGCGTTCTTGTCTGCAAAGGTATTCCCGGGGGCCGTGGAATCGCAGACGCCGCAGTCCTGACAGGTGTCGTAGCGGCAATCCGGCGTGGTTTTTTGTTCGCCGGCTTTTTGTCTTTCCTCACTGAGAAAATCGCGGCTCACACCGCAATCGATATTGTCCCAGGGCAGGGGCTCTGAGGTAGATCGTTCACGCAAATACTCTTCAACATTAATCCCTGTTTCTGAAATGGCTTCCTGCCAAAGATCAAAGCGCAGTATTTCGATCCAGCCGTCAAAGCGGCAGCCTTTTTGGTAGGCGCACAAAAGCAGGTCGCCGATTTTTTCATCGCCTCTGGAAAACAGGCCTTCCAGCAGACTCATTCGGGCGTCATGCCATTTGACGGTGATATTGCGGTTCTTCATTCTTTGACGGATAAAATGCTGCTTGTTGTACGTTTCCTCAAGCGATAGCTGCTTTTCCCACTGGAAGGGTGTATGTGGTTTCGGAATGAATGTGGAAAGGCTGATGGTGACCTGGCCGCGGTGACGGGCAGCGCGGAGCGCCTGATAGCCCAGATCAATGATGCCTTCAAGATCGCTTTCTTCTTCGTGCGGCAGACCGATCATGAAATAGAGCTTGATGGATTTCCAGCCGGCGGCAAAAACTTTATCCACCGATGCCAGTAAATCTTCGGCGGTGTTGCCCTTATTAATCACCTGGCGCATTTTATCCGTTCCCGCCTCCGGCGCCAGGGTGAAACTGGTTTTGCGCGTGCGCTTGATTTCTTCGATCAGCGTTTCGCTGAGCGACTCGACGCGCAACGACGGCAGGGCGAGGGCGACTCTTTCGGCATAATGCTTTTGCATCAGGTTTTGGATCAGCGGTTCGATGCAGCTGTAGTCTCCGGAACTGAGCGACAAAAG
>CAYGNV010000089.1:0-8782 GCA_964351355.1 uncultured Smithella sp. | reverse complement strand
CCGAATTCAAAATAGCGCAGATAGTTGGAATGATAGACGACTTGCGAACGGTCGGTATCGGCATATAACGTGCGGTAACTGGTTCGATGCCAGATCAGCCCGGTGGCTTGATCGCGAACGTACTTCTCATTATTCTTGTATGTCTCGGTTACAAAGGGTTTGGGCTTCATCTCACACACCTCGGAAGATCACGCAGCAGTTTGTACCACCAAATCCAAACGCATTGGACAGTGCAATTTCATATTTTTGTTTGCGGGCGACATTCGGCACCACATCAATATCGGCAAGTTCCGGGTCAGGCAAATAATTGATCGTCGGCAGAATAATGCCCTGCCTCATCCCTTCAATCGTCAAAGCGGCTTCGATGGCGGCGGTTGCCCCCAAGGTATGGCCGAGCTGGGATTTGTTGGACGACACCGGAAGTTTTTCTATCCCCTTGCCGAATATGTCTCGCAGACACTTGACTTCCGTCCGGTCACCTTTGGGCGTGGACGTACCATGGGCATTGACATATTGAATATCTTCCGGCTTCAGTTCGGCGTCTTCAATGGTTTCCCGCAAGGCCCGGATAATCGTTACCGGATTGGGACTGGTATAATGGTGGGCATCGGACGTCCACCCCACACCCAACACCTCGGCACGCGGCGTCAGACCGTGAGCTTTAATGACTTCCTGGGCTGCCAGAACGACAACACCCGCGCCCTCCGAAAGAACAAAGCCCTTGCGGTCGATGCTGAACGGGCGCGAGGCCTGCGCATGATCGGTTGCGGCGCGGTCATCAGGATGCACTTTGATGGTGGCATTCATATTGGCAAACCCGTGAATCAACTCCGGCAAAATCGGCGTGTCCGCCCCGCCGGCCAGAACAAAATCGCAATCCCCGTCGCGGATCATGCGCGCCCCAATACCAATCGCGTGATTGCCTGATGCACAGGCGCCCTGCGGCGAAAATATGGGACCGGTAAATTTTAAAAGCATGCCCGCTTTGCCGGACGGCAAATTGGCGCACAAATTCGGCAGCAGATAAGGACTTACGCGCAACGGGCCGCGGTGCTCCAGATCATGCATGGCAATACGATAAGCATCCGATCCATTGAGCGCCGACCCGATCAGACAAGCCATTCTTGGCGAAATCCGACCATCCATCGTGATGCCCGCGTCGGCAAGCGCTTCCTTACAAACCGCCATGGTTAAAATCACAAAAGACGCGTTCCAGTTATACACTTCCTTGGCATCGGTAAAATCAAGTTCCAGCGGAAACCAATCCGGTATCTCGCCTACGATGTCGCAGGCCGATTCCACTTTGCAGCGGGTGACTTTCCGAAAACCGGCCTCGCCTTTGATGGCCCGTCGCCAGGTTTTCTCAAACGTGCTGCCCAGTGGCGTTGCCGCGCCGTAACCGACAACGAATACTCTGCGATTTTGAGGAGCCTTCATGATTTACCTTATATCCTTTAAGCCGTCGTTCAATAATAACTGTAACATTTTGATATCATAACCGGCATAAGGGGCCGTAACGTAATGGATAGAATTGTAACAGTCTTGCCACCCGCATGGGTGGTTATTTCTTAACGGCCCCTAAGCGATTCGGCGCAAGATCAAGCAGGAATTGCAGCCACCGAAACCAAACGCGTTTTTCAATACAAACTCCTGCTCCAATGCTCTTACGCCCTCCGGCACGCAATCGATTATCAGGGAGGGATCGGGAACATAATTTATCGTCGATAGCAGGGTGCCTCTGAGCATCCCCTCCATCGCCAGGATTGTTTCAATGGCGGAGGAAGCGCCCATCGCATGCCCTAGTTGCGATTTATTGGCCGACACCGGCGGCACGTTATTCCCGAAAATATTACGAAGCGCGTCCACCTCCACTTTATCTCCGACTTTGGTCGATGTCGCGTGCGCGTTGATTGCGTCAATATCCTGCGGCTGCAAGCAGGCAGCAGACATTGTGAGTTCAATGCATCTTTGCACGGTTGATAGATTGGGCGCCACAAAATGACTGGCATCCGATGTCATGCCCTGGCCGATCATTTCAACTTTTACTTCAAGTCCATGCGCCCGCGCAAATTCTTCCTTTGCAATAACAATGCATCCCGCTCCTTCGGAAACCACAAAACCTCTGCGGTTTATGGAAAAAGGCCGACTGAGTTTTTCCGGCGCTTCTGCGTCCTGACCTTCTTTCGGACGATATGCACCGTTCATGGTTGTAAAACCGGCCAAAATAGGTTCGACCAAAGGAAAATCGACCGCACCGGCAATCACCACATCCGCCAAATTCTGTTTGAGCATCATATCGCCGATAATCATGGACGTCACGCCGGTGGCACAGGCTGTGATGGTGGCGCTGATGGGACCGGTCGCTCCGGTCAGGATGGAAACCTTGCCGCCCACCATGTTGATGCAGGAATTGGGGTTGGCAAAGGGATGCGGCATTTTACTATCAGCTATCATCTGGCGGTCCGCTTTCAAAATTGCATCCAGTCCGCCGACAGCAGAACTGAACGTAATGGCCACGCGCGGCGCGATAGCGGGCGTGATGTCAATGCCGCTGCGCTTCACTGCCCGGTGAACCACCAGAAGCGCATATTTAAAAATAGGTGATGTCCAGTGCGCCATTTCCCGCGGTTGTAAAAACGGATAAGGTTTGACATCCACATCATCCACCTGACCGGCCACGCGCACGGGAAAATCTTTGGACAGCGGAATCCGCGTCAGAGGACCGATGCCGCTCTCACCCCGAACGGCGCGTTGCCACTGGGTTTCCAAATCCGTCCCTAAAGAAGAAACGGCATCATAGCCTAATATGACTGTTTTTCCGGACATCATTAACTTACCACGGCATCAAACGATAGAGTTTGGCGAACATTTCATAGACTTCAATCCAGTTTTGCAGATCCTGTGTGGTATTCATGTGTTCGCGTTTATTAACCATAACCCAGCTCATGTGTGCCGCCCCGTCTTTGCAAGTGGAACAGTCGCGTGTGGCGGATGTGCAACAGCGGTGAACGGTCTTTAAGTCGGCGGCCCAGCGGTAAAAATGAATCAGCCGACGAACCGGTGGTTTTCGGGCATCCAGGGAATCCGTGACAGACGGACATTCCTGCCAGCCAAACCGCCGCCCCAACATCATCCCGGTGGTGATCACTTCATGATAATATTTGCTGGAAATAATGGTTTGCGGATAATGATCCAGCATCTCATCCATCTCAAAGCGCAGGTCATCGAGTTCGCCCTGTCGCCAGTTAAATCCATCCACGTTCTCA
This sequence comes from uncultured Smithella sp., assembly GCA_964351355.1. Classification (GTDB taxonomy): domain Bacteria; phylum Desulfobacterota; class Syntrophia; order Syntrophales; family Smithellaceae; genus UBA8904. The sequence continues at coordinate 5,516 of CAYGNV010000089.1, read as the reverse complement.
TCGTTGGAAAGAAGCTGAAGATGCACTTTCAAACCGACATCAACAATGCGTTTAATGACCGGTTCGATTTTCCCCACCTGTCTGGGCGTGATGGTATAAAGATAGTAGGCGTAAGGGTCGCCTTCGTAATTTTTACTGGAGACGGCAAAGGTGTCTTTCCCTCTCAGGACTTTTTCGTCTTCGCCGCCGCCCCACAGGGAAATGCCCACCATCATATCGGGGAATTTGTCCCGGGACACTTTAATCAGGCCGTTGGTCGCGCAGTACGTGGGCAACCGCTTGTAGAAAGCCTCCAGGCGATCCATGCACAACGTCGGCTCGCCGCCGATCAGAATCGCCAGATTAACCCCGCGGGCTTTTTCCTTATCGATAAAATGTTCCCACTTTTTAATATCCATCTCTTCCGTCACGATATGTTCACCAGAGGAAAAAAAGAAACATCCCTTGCAGCGAAGATTGCAGCGGTTGGTCAAATCATATATGGAACTGCGGATATTGAGATTGGCAATCCGTCGGTAACGCTCATGCCAGTCTGCATTCAGCAGAGAACTAATTGTATTCATTTATTCTAACCTTATTCATACCATCCATCATCACCGCAAGTTTCTTTCAACGAACAGCAACCGCCGGCGGCTCAATCTCGTCGCCGCAGAGATTTTCTCCCTTTTCATATCCCATCACCCAAACCGCCAAATAGGTATCGACATAATCGAGCCAGGATTTAAAGGCTTCGAGACTTTTCACGTGACGATACAGGCGTGCCGTAACCACCGCGGAGCCGGCGGCATAATGACGGCAATCATCACAATCTGTATCCGGCACGCAGCAGGCAACGGACCGATCCCAATTCAGGTCTGTCCGGTACTGACGAAACGACCGTCCCAAACCGATATCCTGCGAGGGATTGCAGCGGGGATAGGAACAGTTGTAGAGATCGTGCAGCCCTTTCCCGCTGGTATGCGCCACAGCATTATAAACGGAGAAAAGAATATTTTGAGGGTATTGGTTCAAAAGCGCAATCATCACCTTCCGGGTGCGTAGCAGCGACTCGTCATCATGGCGCAAGGGCCCCTCATAACCAACCGGAGAGGAAAACACATTAAACGTCATCTTGCAGCCATGAGCGAACAGTGCGGCGGCCACGTCGTTCACCTCGTCGATATTTTCCCGCGTGAATGTATAGACAAAGACCGCCCGTGCGTCATTTTGATAATTTTCAATCTGTTTTTTTAAAAGATTTTTTGCTTTTCTTGTTTTGAGACTGGTTTCATCGTTTCCCCAGGCAGAGATATGAATTTTATACCCGACGGATTCGGGTATTTTTTTAAACCCGTTGGTCGCGATGCTCCCCAGCGGCATTTCGGAATAACACACTTCGAGCAACTCCGGCACGAGTGACGGCTCTGCGCCGGCCAAAACGACATACGTAATGCCGCGCGCCTTCTCCGCCCGCATCAGGGCGCGCCAGTCTTCAGGGGAAAGATTCTCCACGGCAAACTGCTTATCCCCTTCGTAATAATAGCAGCCGTCGCACCGGATATTGCAGCGGTTGCTCATGTCGTACGTTGATTCCCGCAAGAAAAAATATTTCCGGACTTTTTCCCAGCGCGCCTTTACTTCGGGGTTTGCTAACAGGTCGAAAAATCTCGGGTTGTCTGATTCTGCGGATGCATTCCGGTTGATGGTCATTAATATCCTTTACACCAGCTCATTAAGGCTTTGCCGAAAGTTTCTCTTCAATGTACTCACAAATGAAACGCACGGTTTTTAGCTTTGGATAATCATCTTCGTCGATGACAATCTTGTACTCGTCCTGTAAAACCAGGGCAATGGTCGCAAGATCCATGCTGTCGATCCCCAGTTCATCCACCAGATCCATATCCGGGTTGAACGTATCCGGAGTAATATCTTCCAGCTTGAGCTCACCAATAATAATTTCGGCCACATGCCGTATAATGCCTTTTGATTCGACGCGTTGAGGCATTCCCTTCCTCCTTTAAACTTTTTTATCCTGTTTCATCCTTGTAACAGCAACAAGACCACTGCTAACGACATCTTCTTTGACGGCGATTTTAAACGTATAAAATATTTCCTGATTAACATGCTCACTCGTCATGCTTACTGTCAATTTTTCCCCCGGCCTGACCGGGCCTGTAAACCTTATTCTTTTGAGTGAGCATAAGACAACTTTATCCTCTTTCATTTGATCATCCAGCTTTATGGCCTGATAAACCATATCCAACAAAGCGATTCCCGGCAAAATTGGTTCACCTGGAAAATGACCTTCAAACCATTGCGAATTTTCTGGCACATCAACTGTCGCCATCAGGGAATCAGGCTCAATTTTTTCGACTTCCTTGAGCAATTGCCACGAATCCATAAAACAGATCCCCCCCTCGCCAATGAACTTCCTCTTCATTCTGACCTATTAAGCAAATGTATATCATCGTTTGTTTTTTCAATCAAAATGTTTTTCATTGATTAAGAATTAATCTTTATTTTTCAAGAGATGTCGCTTCATTGACGCGGGGCGCATATCATAACGTCCCGCCCGATAAGTTCGGCCAGCGGCACGATCCGCATTCCTCTATTCATTATCTCCACAAAAATTTTTTCCATTTCTTGCAATAAAAGTCCATTGTCTTCGATTGGACTGGCGGGCACATCATGCAGCAGAATGATAGCGTCGGCTTTTATATTTTTCAAAATGCGGGCGGCAAGATTTTTCACGCGACGGTTTCCGGCATCCAGGGCGCGACAATTGAATGTCACGCAAAAAAGTCCCAACGTCTCGAGAATGGAAGGAAGCTTGGGATTAATAATGCCGACCGGCGGACGGAAAGCCAACGCTTTAACACCCATTTTTCGCAAAACGCTCTGCGCCTCATAGACTTCACGGTAAAGCGTTTGGTAAGGCTTCGTCATAATGAACGGATTATGGCTATAGGAATGATTGCCGATACTGTGACCCCGGGCAACCATATCAGAAATAATCTCCGGATGACGCAAAGCCGCCACACCGGTAACAAAGAAGGTCGCTTGAATATGATATTTATCCAATAGATCAAGGACTTGCCTGGTTATCGGCTCTGATGGCCCATCGTCAAAAGTGACGGCTACGTAATTTTTTCCTGATCTCCCTCGGCTGATAACCGGACCCAGAAAATTTATCTGCGGAAAAAAACAGGCAACCACGCACAAGACGATATAGAACAACAAAAGGACAATCGTAAACACGGGATGGATAAAATAAGTCGCGATAGCCGCAATCAGAAAAAGCACCCCTGCGCTCTCGGCCCGGCTTCTGTTTCGCAGCTTCTTTGTCATGAAATCAGATGTTCCCACAATGGCCCTGTGTATCCCCGGTCAAAGAGTCTGGGCAATATCCGTGTCGCCTTGCTTTCCCCAGCGCCGACGAGCCAATTCAAACGACCGCCGCCGTGCGCCTCGACTCTTTTCATGATTTCCACATCGGATATAAAAGGCGACCGGTAGAAAACCGGATCGAGAAGATTCTGCGAGTGGCTGATCTGGCCTTCGCGCAAGGCCGTGTTATACAAAGCCGTATGCGGATAGATGCGGATGCCGCAGAAAAAGAAAAAAACCGCCTTCTCGAGCTGGTCAACGCCGATTAACGTCTCCCGCAGAGTTTCTTCGTTTTCACCCGGACCGCCCAGCAGAAAATAATGGGCGATATACAAACCGGCCTTCAAAACTTTTTGATGAGCCTGAAAAACATCGGCAGTGACAAACGGTTTTTGCAGGTTGCCAAGCATGGTTTCACACATCGACTCTGTGCCAAATTCCACATGGGTCAGGCCGGCCCCGGCCAGCTTTTGATAATAGTCGGCAGGCGGAATGGTGGGAGCAAAAAACCCTCCCCAGGGTATGGAAATCCCCGCTTCCACAAAAGCCTGAGCCACTTGCAGGCTATGCTCGTAGCTGGCATTGAAAGCGGAATCGGTCATGAAAATATATTTAGCGCCGGCTTCCTGTAACTGGCGAGCCTGCCTCGCAACTTCTTCCGGCTTGAAAAACCGCATCCTGCCGCCTTCAATGTGGGGGTAGGTGCAGTAGCTGCACCGAAACGGGCAGCCTCTTTTGGTCTGCAAATTGAGCATGCCGCCGTATGACAGATAATAATTCGTATGCGCGGCATCCGGATCAAACGCGCGATGCATTTCGCCATCCCATGCCCGGTAAGAAACCGTTACAGTCTGCCTCGTAACAACACCCGGAATGGCTGTGACATCGGTTTTATTTTCCAGCGCGGAAAGAAGCGCGGGAAACCTCTCTCCTTCTCCGGCGATGCCGTAATCCGCATCGAGCGCCCGGATAAACTCCACAGGGAAAATAGTGTAGCCACTCCCGCCCAGAATGAGTGTCGCCTGTGAATTTTGCCGAATCTGGCCTACCAGATCCTGATAGTCGGATAGAAAGCCCCGGCTGTTGATCGTGTCCGTATTGTCAATATTGCGTATGGAGAGGCCGATATAATCCGGCGCATACTCACGGATTTGTTCCCCCAGTGCTTTGAGGGATGGAAACTGATTCATGTCCAGAATTTTGGTTTCATAGCCGGAATGTAGCGCGCCCGCCACGTAATCAAGCCCCAGCGGATAGACCGGATAGGGCCTTTTCATCATATTGGCGGAAATCAGCAATACTTTCTTCATGAAAACATCATGCTCTTGTTAGTCGTAAAATGCTAACGGTATTGGGCTTACGCAAAGATTAAGCCCTGGGCTGCTTTGCTTGCAGAATGTAAGTCGCCAGAGCGCGAACCGAGGCAAATACTTTGGCGCCCAGTTCCTTACTCTCGATTTTGACACCGTAATCCTTTTCAATCATCATGACCAGTTCCAGCACATCGATGGAATCAATGCCCGTATCGCCGCCCACGAGCTGATCATCATCCTTAATATCGCCGGGAGTTACATCCAGCAATCCCAGTGTCGCAATAATTTTCACTTTAAGTTCACTGATTATTTCTTCACCTGTACTCATGGACCACCTCGTTATAATAAATTCAGCGCCTGAAACGCCTCAACCTTACAAGCTTTTTTTGTCCAAACCGGGTTCGAAAAGCTCTCGGACATCTTCGCCGAGAATTTTTGTAAGCACAACCCGAACTACCCACCGGGGAAGCAAAAGGAAATATTTCTTCCCTGCCATTTTGATGCCGATAATAAATAGAATGGTAGAGATCGCGTAGATCACAACTCCACCGATGACACCTAATAGCGGCTCCCCCATTGAGGCTGCAAAGATTCCAAAAGCAGCGACCGTCGGTAACCCGATCGCATAGCTGACCACGATCAAGCCGAGACCGACCATCACGAACAGCGTCGGCTTCTCCCGAATAGCCGACAAATCAGCATGATCCTCAATCGCGGTTCTGCAGTATTTCTTCCGGGCTAAATAAAGAGCCGCTTTTTTAATAATGTTCAAACCTGTCCCCGTCAAGCAAGTTATTTTCAAAAAATTGAGCGATCATAGCCCCCATCGGGAAAGAT
>CAYGNV010000088.1:1509-8914 GCA_964351355.1 uncultured Smithella sp. | reverse complement strand
ATGATGAAAAAATCTCCCCGAGTGCTGGTACTGGTGGACTGGAATCCCGATGAAGGTTCTTTGCTGCGAGATTGTCTTCGGAAAACCGGGCTGCATTGTGATCTTATGGGTACCAACTATAAGCGATCGCAGTGGACGCCTTTAAACAAAGTTTTTTTTCATTGGCCAAGATGCCTCTGGGTCAGCATAAAAGCTTTCCGCCTGCGACATGACTATGACTATGTGGTTGCCTGGCCGCAAGTCATGGGAATGTTACTGGGCTTTATCAAACTCATGACATTTTCAAATTCACCAAACGTCGTTCTGCTCAATACGACAATTGTTGAACGGAAGAATCCTTTGCTGGAAATGCTGCGAAGGTGGTTTATTGCCGTGTCCTTGAAAAAGGTTAACCACATCAGTTTTTTGTCTTATGACTACATGCGTTTAATTCAGGAGCGGTTTCATTTATCAGAAACTCAACTTGTTCATCTGAGGCAACCGATTACGTTTGAAAAAAATCCTGATTACAGCGGCTTTAAACCCGACAGTTATCTATATTCGGTAGGCTTAAGTTACAGAGATTTTCCTACCCTGATGGCAGCCGCAAGAAAATGTCCAAAACCATTTGTATTGGCTACCACAGATGCTTTCTTGAAAGGCCTGATAATTCCGGATAATGTTACTGTTTATCGAAATATCTTTGGGGATGCCGCGGAAGAGCTGATGAAAAAGTCCGCCGCCGTCATTTTCCCTTTAGAGCGGACATCTTCTCCCGCAGGAGAAACAACACTGGTCAGCGCCATGTTCTATGGGAAACCGGTGATCACTACGAAAACTATTACCACCCAGGAGTACATTCAAAATGGCCAAAACGGTTTTTTAGTACCCGTGCAGGATCCCGATGCCATTGTTGATGCTATCCATACCCTTTTTTCCGATCCCGACAAAGCAGACGAGATCGGTCGGCGGGCCAGACAGTCTGTTCTGGAAAATCATACGATGGAGATATATACAAAGAAAATTTTTGATGTTATTGGAAAAAATTGTTAGGGGACAGACATATTATGATTTCCCGATTGAAGCTTGTGATACTGGTCAACTGGAAGGAAGACGGTAATTGGCCTTTTTTCCATCTGCTTAAAAGCAGGGCCCAAAGTGTCGATATTCTTCAGCCGGTTTCTTTTACACATCCGGTTGGCAGCCGATTGACCCGTCTCTCAAACTATTTATCCGAATTCTATGGGCCGCTCCTGGCGTCGATCCGGAGAAAACGTTTTGATGTTGTTGTCTCTTGGCAAATGCGCATTGGCATCTGCTACGGCATCCTGAAACGAATCGTTCATTCCCAAAAGCCGCCGGTGCATATCATTCAGGATTTTCATATTGATTTGACGCAAACCCGACAACTTTATCGGTTCCAGCTTGCCCTGTTAAAATTTGCGCTTCCGGGAATTGACTATTTTTGCTGTACTTCTACAGAAGAAGAAGCCATCTATAGCCGGATGTTTAATATCCCCCGCAATCGAATTGTCTTTTTACCTCTGGTAGAAGCTCCTGCTACTTTTGAGGTGCCGAGCCACCCCAAAAAGGATTATATTTTTTCTTATGGGAAAAGCGACAGAGACTTTGACACGTTGGTTCGGGCGGTTACCCCGCTGAATATTAAAACTTATATTCTATCTCAAAAATATAAACCGAAGGTTCCTGTGCCGGAACATGTTTGCATCATCCGAGGGTATGTTTCCCACAAGGAGATGACCGAGTGGATTGCATCCAGCCGGATAGTGGTTCTTCCGCTGAAAGACTATCGGATTTCCGCCGGACAGATCAGCATGCTGGAAGTGATGGCCCTGGCCAGGCCGCTGATCATCACGGAGAATATGGCTACGAAGGAATACGCGCTTCATAAGCAGACAGCACTGTTTTTTGAAGCAGGTCATGATAAGGAGTTGGCCGGCCATATTCAATATTTATGGAATAACCGGGAAGCAGCAGAACATGTCGGGCAGCAGGCCCGGCAGGCCGCCTTGAAATTTGATGATCGCCGCCGGGAGGTCTTCGACAAGCTGCTGGAACGTTGTGCAATGGATATTCAGAAAGGAGAGCATCAATGAAAATCTGTAAAACCCTGATTACCGTTCTTTGCGGGATAATGATTCTGGCATTTCCCATGAAGGGACAGACTATTACAACCATGAGCATTCAATTTGAGGAAACCCTGCGCCTGATCAGTTTGGACATGCCGCGCAAAGAGGTCATTGAAACACTGGGAACTCCGGACATCATCAAGAGCGACGGGCTGTGCCTGCAATATGAATCGCTGGGGTTGAGCATTTTTCTCAATGCGAAGGACCAGATTGAACAGATCTATCTTTCCAGAAGCTTTAAGGGATCCTTAGGCAATAAAAAGCCCTCCAAGGCCATACAGCTTGCTGATATTGAAAAAGAGTTCGGCTCACCCGTGGATGTTGCGACACTCAATTACCAGCCCTCCCCGATCATTCAAACCAAGGCGACGGTTGAAACCGAGAATAAAACAGACCCCACCGGCAAGGAAAAAGAGGAATTCCCGCTTCAATACGAAGGCCATAAAAAACTTTATGTGTTTTACACCGGCGGGAAGCCGATGAAATACAAATACGTTTTGGATAATGAAGGGATCGCCTTCTGGCTGGATCAGAACAAGCAGCTTTATGCAACCGTCCTTTATACATCCCGGACGAAAAATGCCGTTCTCCAGTTACCGATTATAGGAAAAGAACCGGCTGCAATAAAAAAGGCTGCGGAAATACTCCGTCTGCCGATCGTTCATTTTGATTTTGACAAGTACAATATTAAGAAGCTTTACGTTCCGGATCTGGATCAGCATGTGGCCTTCTTGAGCGCCAACCCGTCATCGCCCGTCACCGTTGAAGGGCATACCGATTATATCGGCTCGGTCCAATACAACCAGAAGCTGTCGGAAAGAAGGGCAAATGCCGTTCGTAAATATCTCATTGAAAAGGGAATCGCCTCTTCGCGGATCCGGGTGGTGGGATATGGTGAGCAACGGCCCATTGCAGACAACAAGACCAAAGAAGGCCGCGCCATAAACCGACGAGCGGAATTTGAAGTGACGGTTGAAAAATGATGTGATCGTCGTGTCCCCTGACGCGGCGTCTTAAAGATGCAAGCCTATGAGTGAATCCCCAAGCCTTGCCGGACAAATTGGCAGAGCCAGCGCTATCATCATGATTTTGGCGGTGGTGGATAAAATCCTGGCCATCGGCAAGGAAATGATGACAGCTCATCGGTTTGGCGTCTCTGCTGCGCTGGATGTTTTCAATGTGGCCTATGCGTTTCCCGGAATTCTGATTCTGTTTCTTTCGGGCGCGCTTGTTTCGGCGTTTGTCCCGCTGTATTTGGAATGGCGCAACGGTTCTGCTACGGAAGCAGATTCACATGCCACCTGGTTGATTTTTTTAACCGCCGCATTTTTTGCGGTGTTGGCTCTTCTCTGCTTTTCCTTAAGCCCGATCATCATTCAACTCATTGGTTATGGGTTCGGTCCCCAAGAAAAGCAATTGGGCATTATGATGGAGCGGCTCCTTTCTTTGCTGATATTTATTGACGGCGTCGGCATTTTGTTCAGAGGGATCTTACATGCCAGAAAGATGTTTTTCCATCTTTATGTTGCACCGATTTTTGTTAATCTCACGATCATTTTCTTACTCTACTTCGACATGGGGCTTGACATTTATGCTCTGGTCTGGGGCTTTTTGATAGGGGCGCTTCTAAAAACCATCTACATGGGTATTGCGCTCCGTCATGAGGGCTTTTCATTTAGAACCCCACTCCCTTTTGATTGGAAAAAAGTAAACGCCCTCTGGTATTTGATGCTCCCCCTCTTGGGAAGCGAGCTTATTGCAAATTCAAATCTGTTGATTGATCAGGTTATGGCAACCCAATTGTCGGCCGGCTCTGTTTCAACTCTGCGATATGCCTTTCGGCTCAATGATCTGCCCGTTCAGGTGGTCATCGCTGCCATTTCGATAGCAATTTTCCCGTTTATCAGCGAAGAATTTGCAGCCGGCCGGCGTGATAACCTCCAGAGCATTTTTAAATATTCCATCATTTTTCTTGGTTTTATAACCATCCCCATTACCTGTCTGATGGTGTTATTTTCGGAAGATATTGTCCGTCTGTTGCTGAAGCGAGGCGCATTCGATCTGGATGCTGCGCGACAAACCGCGCAAACACTGGTCTGCTATAGCATGGGGCTGTTTTTTTATGCCTATACGTTTATCAATGGCACATTCTTTATAGCCCTGCAAAAGCCCAAAGTGCTGCTGTATATGGGGATTGTTTCCGTTTTTCTAAACGTTTTTTTTAACTTTCTTTTTATGCATTTCTTTGGCGTCAAGGGCATTGCCCTGTCCACCAGTTTTACCATGGGAATCATTTCGATCTGGTTTATTTTCCTGCTGAAAAAAAATCTGGGTATTACGAACTTATCGCAGACGTTTTCCAGCTTCTACCGAATGATTCTCGCAGCAGCAGGCATGTTGGGAACGGCGCTGATCATTGTAAAGCTTTTTGAATTAGCATCCATATCCAGATTGATTTCCGTCCCCGTTGCCGCTGCGGCTTCGTCCCTTTGTTATCTTGGAATCATCTGGGTGTTTCGGACAAAAGATCTGGATACCTGCATCACCGTATTAACAAATAAAATTAGCATGTGGAAAAAGCCACGATAAAACTCACCAGAAACTACAGGAACTATGTTAGACACGTAGAAGGAACTCTTCATGAAGCGCGATTTGTTAAAAGAACAGGATGTCTCCATTACCGTTTTTCAAGGCATGGAAGGGCTTGAATCCCTCCGCGACACTTGGAATGAAATCGTTTCCGGCATGACCCGCAGGCATTTTTTCCACTTGTGGGAATGGCATTACAGTTACCTGAAATGCCTTGAGCCGGATCCCCGGTCTTTCATGTACTTCCTCTTTATGAAAGAAAAGACCCCTGTTGCCATCTTTCCACTTCACGTTACTAAAACTTCGATAGGAGGTCTGCAACTGAAGACTTTGGCCTCCCCCTCCCATAAGCACATGGTGCTGGGTGACATCATCTGCAAAAAGGATGCGCTTCACCTGCCCCTGTTTAATATCTTAAGCGGGTATCTCCGAAATCAGAAAAAATCGTGGGATCTGATTCAGCTTTTCCGCCTGTTGGAAGATGCCGGCGCCATACAAGTGATTCAGGCACATCCCCCCTCAATGTTTTTGTTGACGCACGATCTCCGCTGCGATTTCATTGATACCGGCGGAGATTATGAATCCCTTGTTTCAGGGCTCTCCAAGAATTTCAGACGGAGCTTGAAACGTGCAAAGCAACACCTTGATCAATTACCCAAAGTCGAGCTCACCATTACTCACAACGGGCCGGCTTTGGCAGAAAAACTCGATACATTTATGGATGTTGAAGCCTCTGGATGGAAGGGATCCCTTGGAAGTGGCACGGCCATCAAACTGCATGCGAACCTCAAATGCTTTTACCGGACGCTGACCAGCACACTCTTTGCTTGCGGGAAGGTATCCATCAATACCTTAACCGTTCATGGCCAGTGTATCGCTGCGCAATACTGTATCCTTCTGGATAATACCGCTTACATCCTGAAAATAGGTTACGATGAGGATTACAAACGCTGTGCCCCGGGAAACATGCTCTTGGAGCTCTTCATGAAAAAGAGCATTGAGGATCGCACCATCAATACTATAAACTTGATCACAGACGCTGAATGGCACGCAGATTGGAAGCCCGGCTCTTATGAGAAGCACACGCTGTATATTTTTAACGCCACCCCAGCGGGCCTCCTCGGATTCGTAATCCTGAAAGCTCATCCGATTCTCAAAAAATATTATGAGGCCTATATCCAGCCTCATCTGCCGAGGGGAATACAAGAAAAGATCGGGGGGCTTTCCCGTGAGACCTGAGATTATTCCCGTTGCCGGCAACATAAAACGAATCAGAGAAATCTGGGAAGGTTTGGAGGCAGGCTCTAATATTTCCTATTTCCTCTCCTGGGGATGGATCGAAAACTGGATTGCCGGCCTTCCGGACCATGTCAAACTGGAGCTTGTGGTATTCCTTGAAGGGAATGACCCACGCCTTGCATTTTTTACTGGCAAACTGACCCTGACATTGGAGCATGGAGATTTTCACGGCCAACGCCATCTGTTCAAGAGTCGAGGATTGTTTCTCAATACAACGGGGGTTCCTGCCTTCGATCGTGTTTGCCCGGAGTATAATGCTTTTCTCTGCAAACAACATGAATCATTCAAGTTGACGGATATATTAAACGGCCTGCCCGATTCCTGGGATGAATTTTATCTGCCGGGCCTCGATATGCGATCTTTTCCGGGAACGGAAGCGCTGGATAACCACTCCCCCTATAAAACCATCATAAAGGATGACATGATCGTCCAATCTCCATTCGTTGACTTGGATATGGTCCGCGCACGGGGTGGAGATTATTTATCGCTTTTGTCGGCCAATACAAGGTCTCAGATTAATCGGTCATACAGGCTGTGCGACAAAATCGCGCCGGTGCAGCTTGAAGTTGCCCGAGATCCGCAAAGCGCCATGAATATCTATCATGAGTTGGTAGCCTTGCACGATGATGCCTGGACGAATAGAGGCCAGGAGGGAGCGTTTTCTTCAGACTACCTGTTCCAGTTTCACAAGCAATTGATCCAAAGCAGATTTGAATATGATGAAATACAGTTACTCCGAATCAAATGCGCGGACAAGACGATCGGGTGCCTGTACAATTTTGTTTATAAGAACAATGTGTATTTCTACCAGAGCGGCATTAACTACAATCTGGATAAGCGGCTGAAACCGGGATTGGTCATTCATGTTGAAGCCGTCAGGCACAATGCGACCTTAGATCACAAAACATATGATTTTCTCGGCGGGGGAAGTCGCTACAAAATGAGCCTGGCAACCCATCATAACCGGTTGATATGGATTCGGCTGCAAAAACCTCTCTTGAAATTCAGGATCGAGAATGCTTTGAAAATGCTCAAATATCGCACGATAGGGCTGCTCAAAATTTTTAAAAAGGAGCCGCGTTGATGAAAATCAAATCAGCGGGAACTAAGAACAACTGAGGCCGAAATGAATTCATCGGCCGTTATACGATGCGAATCATATTTCTATCGAAAGACGACAATCTATGAGTGAATCCCCGGGTCTCGCCGGACAGATTGGCAGGGCCAGCGCCATCATCATGATCTGGGTGATGGTGGATAAAATCCTGGCCATCGGCAAGGAAATGATGACCGCTCATCGTTTCGGCGTTTCGACGTCTCTGGATGTCTTTAATCTCGCCTATTCATTTCCGGGAACCATTGTCCTGCTGTTTTCGGGTGCATTGGTT
>CAYGNV010000088.1:0-1409 GCA_964351355.1 uncultured Smithella sp. | reverse complement strand
ATTTTTCTTCTGTTCTTTGATATGGGGCTGGATATCTATGTTCTGGTATGGGGATTTCTGATCGGAACAACGATAAAAACCGTATATATGGGCATCGCGCTTCGCCGGGAGAAATTTCAATACGGTACCCCCTTGCCGTTTGACCGTCAAAAAATGAAAGTACTATGGCTGCTGGCCATCCCGTTGCTGGGAAGCCAACTGATTGCCAACACCAATCTGATGGTAGATCAGGTGATGGCCACCCAGCTTCCGGCAGGATCTGTTTCAACCCTGCGATATGCATTTCGGATCAACGATCTGCCCATCCAGGTGGTCATCGCCGCCATTTCGAGAGCTATTTTCCCGTTTATCAGCGAAGAAATTGCTGCCGGCCGGAACGATAACCTCCAGAATATCTTCAAATATTCCCTCATTTTTCTGGGTTTTTTAACCATCCCCATCACCTGCCTGATGGTGTTGTTTTCTGAGGACCTGGTCATTCTGTTGCTGAAACGGGGTGCATTCGATCTGGACGCAGCGCGACAAACCTCGCAAGCGCTGGTCTGCTACAGCCTGGGTCTGTTTTTTTTAGCCTACACATTTATCAACGGTGCATTCTTTGCCGCCCTGAAAAAAACCAAAATGCTTCTGTATATGGGGATCGTTTCCATTTTTCTGAATGTGCTGTTCAACTTTCTGTTTATGCATTTCTTTGGCGTCAAGGGCATTGCCCTGTCCACCAGTGTTACCATGGGAATCATTTCGATCTGGTTTATTTTCCTGCTGAAGAAAAATCTGCGTATTACCAATTTATCCCAGACATTTTCCAGTTTTTACCGGATGCTTTTTGCGGCCGCCTGCATGTTGGGAACAGGATGGATCATTGTAAAATTATTTGAATTTGCCGCCATCTCACGAGTGATTTCCGTTCCGATTGCCGCTTTAGCCGCGTCCCTGTGTTATCTGGGCATCATCTGGGTGTTTCGGACAAAAGATATGGATACCTGCATCACCGTACTAACAAACAAGGTTAGCATGTGGAAAAAAGGGAGATTCTAGTGAAACATAATCCATACCCCAAAACAGCTCAAGAGGAGATAAATTGTTAAAGTCATTGAACATCAAAGCCGTTACCCAACTGGATGATTTTTCCGCTCTGGAAAATGAGTGGAAGGCGTTGTCGCAAAACAGTAACTCCGGCAATGTGTTTTTAACATGGGAATGGATATCTACATGGTGGGAGTGTTTTTCAACCGGTCGTCAATTATTCATTCTAACAGCTCGCAGAATTAATGATGGAAAATTGCTTGGATTGGCGCCGCTCAATGTTCAAAGACTTATTTATAAAAACATAATTCATTATCGTGAGTTATCATTTATGGAAAACCAATTGGCAGCGCCTGACCATCTTGACATCATCAGCGGGGCAG
>CAYGNV010000087.1:4102-8951 GCA_964351355.1 uncultured Smithella sp. | reverse complement strand
GCAAAGCCGGCAAAGGGATTGAGGTAATGTCCGGTGGTGATTTTTTTATGAAATCCGATGTCTCTCATGTTTTTTCCTTCTCCGTTTTTGCGCTTTTGCCTTTTTTCAGGCATTCGGCCAGAAACTGATCCACGCTATGCTGGGACAAATCCTCCCTCAAGTGATCTTTCAGTGTTTCCAGGGCGATTTCAATCCGGGCGGCGCTGCGATGACCGCCCCCATGGCCGATCAGAGCGCAGGCGTTTTGAGCAACCGCGCCACAGTCCTGCCGGTAGCCGTCGCCCCGGAAAATAATAATCAGTTTGTCGTTGACGATTCCCGCAACGACGACATAATATGTGCGGATTAGCCGTAAATAGAAATCCGCCACCTGCACGCAAACATCCGGACTTTCCACTTGTCCCAGAAAACCAACGCTGCGGCCGCGATAATGCTTCATGTGATGAAGGGCATGATCGAAATATTTCAAATAACTCATCGGCGTCTGATTGAGTTCAATGCGCCGGATCAACTGCATATTAGCGTGCCTGGTGTGATACGTGTAGGCGCGGATGTCTTCGGCGGACGTGTCGCGGTCGAAATTATCCGTATCCGTCTTAATGCCGTAAAGAAGCGCCGTGTGTAGATTGCGGGGAATGTGAATGCGGGCGCAAAGCAGATACTCCGTTAAAACAGTGGAGAGTGCCCCATAGTGCGGACGGATGTCCGTCAGTTCGGCCGACCAGTCGCTCTTGCGTGGGTGATGATCAAAGACGATAGTCGGTTTGATCATCTGGAGTTGATCGCCGAAAAAAGAAGGTTGCGCGTCCACCAGCGCGATCAGCCGGTAGGCGTTTGCGTCCACCTGGCTCAACAATCGAATGTTGAGGCGCATCGCCTGGGCCAGTTCTCTGTTCTGCTGACGGCGAAAAGGCTCCGTTGCCGCAAAAACACATTTGGCCAGGCCTTTTTTGCGCAAAAGAAGTTCCCGAAGCGCCATGGCTGAGGCAATGGCGTCCGGGTCAGGGCTGCCATGCATCAGCAGAAGCAGCGAATCGTTAGGAAGCGTGAGCTCCAGCAGCTTCTTTAAATTCTGTTGGGTTTCGTTTTTGATGGCCATGGAGTCAAACGTCATGGTCATTTGCCTTTGCCGTCTGTTGGATTTTTTTACGCCATTAAAATTTTACCCGGATGCTCGCCAACCACGTCGCCGACCACGGCCGCGTCAGCCATTCCCGCCCGGCGCATGGTTTCCACAAGCTTATCTGCTTTTGCCTCAGGCAGGCTGAAAAACAAACCGCCCGCCGTCTGCGGATCAAAACAAACATCAAAAATCCAGTCCGGGCAAGACGGCGCTTTTTCGATTTGAGCGATACGGAAGTTACGGTTGCGGTAGAGACCGCCGGGAAGATAGCCCATTTCCACCAGATCCCGGACACCATCAAAAATCGGTATCGCCGCAGAGTTAATCCGCAGGCCGACGTCGCTGCCTTCAATCGTTTCACAGGCGTGGCCTAAAAAACCGAATCCGGTAATATCCGTGCAGGAATGAATATCCCCCGCGGCCAGCATTAATTCGCAGGCTTTGTTGTTGAGCTCAGTCATGCAGACGATGGATTTTTGCAGCAGCGAATCATGAACCGCATTGGCTTTGAGCGCCGTGCTGATAACGCCGGTTCCCAGTGGTTTGGTCAGAATCAGTTTGTCACCTATTCTCGCGCCGCGATTGAACAGCACGCGATCCGGATGAATCGTGCCGGTCACAGACAAGCCGTACTTGATTTCGCTGTCTTCCACACTGTGGCCGCCGACCAAAAGGACGCCGGCCTCGCGCATTTTGTCAAGCCCGCCGCGCAAAACGGCCTTGAGTACAAATTTATCCATTGTCTTGATCGGAAAGCAAACAATATTCATGGCGGTCAGTGGTTTGCCGCCCATCGCGTAAATATCGTTGATTGCGTTGGTTGCGGCGATCTGGCCGAAGATATAGGGATCATCCACGGTCGGCGTAAAAAAATCAACAGTCTGAACCAGCGCCAGATCATCGGACATTTTATACACGCCCGCGTCTTCCGCATGTTCATATCCGGTCAGTAAACGGGGATCGGATATAAGCGGCAAATCACGCAGAATTTCAGACAGGTCACCCGGACCGATCTTACAGGCTCAACCCGCGCTCTGGACTGTTTCCGTTAGACGGATGGGCTTTTTTTCTTCCATATTTTCCTCAACCTGGAAATAAAAGTTGTGTCGCTTCCCTCGAAGCATTTCTGATTTTTAGCATAGAAGCCGGCATTTTCCAACAGGTATTCGGCAATGGGTGCGACCACTCCCGTGTGATCTTCAGGTTATGCGGGGGGCAAGACCTGACTTCGTGTCTCGGCCGTCGTTTTTTGTTGATTTATTCGTGGCAATAAGTTTATAGAAAAACACATTAAAAAAGGATGCGCAAAATGTCCATCAGATATTACAGCACCAATCGTCATGTAAATAACATTGAGGGAGTTATTCCCTTTACCGGAGACGTATCCTTTAAGGAAGCGCTGCTCGCCGGTCAGGCGCCGGATGAAGGCTTATTTGTTCCCGACTCTATCCCGCAGCTTTCGATGCATGATATTATTGCACTGAGGGATAAACCCTATTGGCAGGCTGCGCTCCTTGTGTCGCAAGCCTTTCTGTCAGAAGAATTTCCGCCCGACGTCCTCGAAATGATCGTGAAGGACGCCTATAATTATCCCGTGCCGCTGGAAGCGGTCTATCCGCGGGCGTTTGTTCTGCGCCTGGATCAGGGTCCTACGGCATCCTTCAAGGATTTTGCCGCCCGGATGATGGCCAGATGGATGAGCCACTGCCGGCCCGAAGGGGAGAGGCTCAATATTCTGGTGGCGACCTCCGGTGACACCGGAAGCGCCGTGGGTGAGGCTTACAAAGGGGTTCATGGCATTGACGTCACCATTTTATATCCCGCGGGCGAAGTGAGCCTGATGCAGAAAAAGCAGCTCGATACCATCGGCGGCAACGTGCAGGCGATTTGCGTGGATGGGAAATTCGACGATTGCCAGAATCTGGTCAAAGAGGCTTTTGCCGACCCGGAACTTTCCCCGTTTAATTTATCGTCGGCCAATTCGATTAATTTCGGGCGCATTCTGCCACAGATTGTTTATTACGTCTATGCCTATGCCCAGTTGGCAGGGGCCGGTGAAGAAGTTGTTTTTTCCGTTCCCTCCGGCAATTTTGGAGATGCCCTCGGGTGCGAATACGCCCGACGGATGGGCCTGCCGGTGGCGAAGCTTGTCATGCCCACCAACGAAAATGATGAATTTCCCGTCTTTCTCGCAACAGGAAAATATTCGAAAGTGTCGCCGTCGCGGGCCTGCATTTCCAACGCCATGAACGTGGGGCATCCCAGCAATCTGGCGCGGTTCTTTGAATTATATGGCGGCACCGTCGATCGCGTGGGCCATGTCCACCGCTACCCCGATCTCGATGAGATGCGTCGCCGCATTTTCTCCGTGAGCGTTACCGACGAACAAACCCGCCGGACGATTAAGAACGTTTATGAGCGCTATCACGTCATTCTTGAGCAACACGGCGCCGCAGGCTGGGCCGGACTTGAAGCCTATCTCCAAAAAACCGGAGATAAAAAAACAGCCATTTGTCTGGAAACCGCCCATCCGGCCAAGTTTCCGGATGAGATTAAAAATCTTCTGGGGATCGAGCCTGAACCGCCCCAGAGTTTGAAAGGCCTGGCCTGCCGCAAGGGCGACGCCATCAACATAGCCAGGGACTTTGCGTCATTTAAAAAGTATCTGCAGAGTCATTTAAAGATCAGGAAATAAAGCATTCCTGCTCTCCTGATTATTCAGACAACCACGGTGATGCAGAATGGAATCAGAAAAATGCCATTCCGAAATGAGTGAACTTTGGCCTAATGCGCTGGAGCAAAATTTGTTTCCGGGTGATTTAATCGTTGAGATTGGCCGGTTTTTCCAGGGTGCGCCATATCAGGCGGGGACCCTGGAGACAGCGGGCCGGGAAAAGCTGGTGATTAACCTTGCTGAATTTGATTGTACAACCTTTGTGGAAGCCGTTCTGGCGCTTACCCGATGTTCTATCGCCGGGGACCTTTCACCGCTTGCCTTCCGAAAAAACGTGAAATTCATCCGTTACCGTCAGGCGACAATCGATGGTTACGCGTCGCGACTGCATTATTTTGTTGACTGGCTTCGTGATAATGAAAAGAAGAAAGTATTGAAAGATGTCTCGCGCCTCCTCGCCGGCAAGCCTACGCGCAAAAAGATCAACTTCATGACCACGCATCGCGATTTATATGCCGGTTTGAAAAATGAAACACAACGGAGCAGGATGCTGCTTGTGGAAAAAAATCTCTCCCGCAAAAGGTTTTTTATTGTCGGCAAGGACAAGGTAGCGAGACAGCAAGCCGGGATTCAACAAGGTGATATTATTACTTTTGCTACAGATCAGGAGGGACTGGATGTTGCTCATGTCGGTTTTGCCGCAAGGCAGGGAAAGCATTTGCATCTGCTTCACGCCTCGAGCAAGGAAGGCGCCGTGGTGATCTCGAAAGAAACGCTGGTGGCTTTCCTGAAATCAAATAAAAAGTTTACGGGTATCATCGTTGCGCGTTTTCATAACACACTTCGTTAAAAAAGAGTTGATTGCCGTTATAAAATTTCCAGCAATGTCTGGAACACCGGAAAGCATGTCTTATGGAATTAATGTCTGCCGCCGTCGCGGTGATGAAGAACATCCGCATTCAGGATGTCCTGGATATGGCGATTATCGCCGCGATGATCTTCGCGCTTTTGATGTGGTTTAAAACCAGGGCGTCCCGCTATGTTTTAGTCGG
>CAYGNV010000087.1:0-4002 GCA_964351355.1 uncultured Smithella sp. | reverse complement strand
GTCTGTGGCGACCGGATTAAAATGTTCGGCTGCCATCTGCCTCTGTCGGTGAACATCAGAGCCTATGAAAATATCGGCCTGCGTCATACGGCGGCGCTCGGGCTGACGGAACGCTCCGACGCCCTGTGTGTTGTTGTTTCCGAAGAAAGAGGCGCCATCTCGCTTAGCCGGTCGGGGTCGCTGACCATTATTCCCAACGCAGCCGCCCTCCATGAGGCGTTGGAGAAATTCTATATTGCAAACGCGCCCGCGCCAAAATCGCGCCCGGTCTTCCGGTGGTTTCGGGAGAACACCAGGGAAAAAATAATCGCTCTCGGGCTGGCCTGTGTTTTATGGGTGGTCTTCGGCTACCAGCGTGACATTGTGCGCCGCGATGTCATCATTCCCCTCGAGTATAAAAATATTCCGGAAAGCTGGCAGATCGACGAACCGCGATTGACGGATGTAAAAGTTGTTTTTCAGGGACCCGAGCAGGCCTTTCGTCTGCTGAATGAAAAGTCGCTTCGGCTGTCGCTGGATTTATCCCCGATTGCCGAAAAAAAACGTGAATTTGTTTTGACCCAGGACATGGTCAATGCGCCGTCCAGTTTATCGGTTGCCGATATCAGTCCCGCTAAAATCCGTGTTTACGCATCCAGACTGGTTCCCGCAACGCTATCGGTCCATGCCGCCACGGTCAACAGGCTGCCTGATGATATTGCCTTGCAGAAAATCACGCTGAGTCCGGCCACCGTCCGGGTGATGATGGATTCCCGAATGAAGTCCGAAGACATGAAGCTGGAAACGGAGCCCATCGATCTGCAAAAGATATCATCCTCCCTGACGATGGAGGCGAAAGTGACGCAGGCTGCCGGGGTTTCTTTCCCGGACGGGAAATCTCCGTTGGTCCGCGTTACCATCCGCGTCAAAAAGAAATAAGGAGAAAAAACCCATGACTTCCGCTTTTAAAAAAAGATCGAAAAAGGCAGGCCTCAGTCCCGGAACTCTGATTCACATCGGCAATGCCTATGCTGAAAAATCAAAGATTACGGTTATCCGCTATGATGAAAATCTTTTTGAGAAAAAAGAAGTGAGTTCCGCCGCTGATTTACGCGGAGAAAAAGATAAGCCGGGCAAGGTATGGATTAACATCGACGGCTTGCAGGATGTGGCGCTGCTGGAAAGCGTCGGCAATTTGTTCGGCCTTCATCCTCTTATTCTGGAAGATATTCTTAATACGAATCAGCGGCCGAAAATAGAGGATCTAACGGAATATCTCTATATTGTTTTGAGAAATTTCCATCATCAGGAAAACGATACACTGTACTCGGAACAGGTGAGCATCGTTTTAGGGAAAAATTTTATTTTGTCTTTCCAGGAAAAAGAAGGCGCGCTTTTTGAGCCGGTTCGGGAAAGGCTCTCCGGCGACAAGGGCAAAATCAGAAAAGCAGGGAGCGATTATCTTGTCCATGCCCTGATTGATAATGTCGTTGATAACTATTTTATCCTGCTGGAGAACATGGAAGAAAGGATTGAAAAGCTCGAAGATGATCTGGTCCGTCAGACCTCACCGGCCAAACTTCAGTCCATTCATGTTTTAAAAAGAGAGCTGATCTTCCTTCGGAAATCGTTGTGGCCGCTTCGGGAAACCATCAGTTCGCTGCAGCGGTCGGATTCACCCTTGATTGATGAGCCCAATGCCCTTTATTTCAAAGACATCTTTGACCATATCATCGCCATTATTGATACCGTGGATACTTTTCGCGATATGCTCTCCGGCATGCTCGATATTTATCTTTCTTCCGTAAGCATGAAGCTCAATGAAGTCATGAAAGTTTTAACCATTATCGCGACGATTTTCATGCCTTTGACCTTCCTGGCCGGCGTCTATGGGATGAATTTTAAATATATGCCGGAGCTGGAATGGTCTTGGGGATATTTTGGCGTTTGGATCGTGATGTTGACTATTGCACTGGGAATGCTTAGATTTTTCCGCAGGAAGCAGTGGATATAGTATCGCAGTAAAAGGGTTGCATTAGCGCTTAAAATATGTTCAATCTTAGCTCAACAATTTAATAATTTCAGGAGGCAACAATATGCAGGTATTCGCAGCAAGTGATATCGTCGAAGTCGCGATCAGGATTGAGGAAAACGGGATTAATTTTTACAAGTTCGCCGAACAGCTTGCCAAACAGGAAGATGCAAAGAAACTTTTTATCCATTTGGCTGAAGCCGAAGCGGGCCATAAGCGTACATTTGAGAAGCTGTTTGCGGCCATGGAGAAATTCGCGCCGCCTGAGCAATATGCCGGTGAATACAGCGCTTATCTTCGCAGTTACGTGGACAATAATCTTATTTTTACAAAAGAGATCATGGACAAACAACTGGCCGCCGTGACGGATACGCCCGCCGCCTTTGCGTTTGCCATGCAGCGCGAGTTGGATTCCATTTTGTATTATCACGAAATCAAGAATCTCGTTCCCCAGTCGCAGCATGAGACCATCGAAAAGATTATCGAAGAGGAAAGAAAGCATTACGCGATCCTGTGCGATATGAGAAAACGTTACACAAAGTAACAGGCACTAAGCACCAAAACATGGAATCGCATCATGGGCATCAAGACATGGCTGGATCGTTTCTCCATCGGAAATAAAGGACTTTACTACAAGCTTAGTCTGGTTTTCGGCCTTTTTTTCGTCACACCGGTCATGGGCTTTCTCTACTTCGCTTTCAAGTACGATCTCCTGAACGATGCGTACGTCCCCATTTTCTTCATCGCCCTGCTCCTCATCTTTTTTTTCGGCTCCATGATGCTGCGCAGAGTTTTCGATAAGATCGGCGCCATCTCCCGGGACATCTCGCAGACCATGACGAAAGAGTTTTCGGGCGGACAGATGCCGGCGGTTGCCGATGAGCTTCAGGAAATCTTCCGCTCCTTTCGGACCCTGGAGGGGGAGCTAAGGAAAAATTTCGGTCATCTGGAGAAGAAGACGGCGGAGATCGCCACCCTGAAGGAGCTATCGGAGTTGTGCTACATGACCTTCAACTCCGACGACCTCCTGTATATCACGCTGGAGCGGGCTTTGAAGCTGACGGGTGCGGATGTCGGCTCGCTGCTGGTCCTTACCCCCCAGCGGGATGCCTTTCTTGTACAGGCTACCATTGGTTTGGGAGACCATATCAAGAAAGGCGAACGAATCGACTATGCGACCAGCATCGCCAAATACGCCGTCATCAACAAATCACCCCTTCTGGTGGAAGACATTGAAAAGGACACCCGCTTCGGCCGTTGCTCCCGTGCTCATTACGCCACCGGCTCGTTCATCTGCATGCCTTTGAAGAGCATCCAGGACATCATCGGCGTCCTGACCATCTCCCGCAAAAGGGAAAACATCCCATTCACCCAGGGCGACATCGATATCCTGACCCCTCTGGTCAGCGGCGCCGCCTTCACGTACGACAACCTCCGTCTCATCACCGAAGCCAAGGAGCGGAGTGCGGCCATGCAATCCATGGAACTCATATCGAAGGCCATCAATTCCAGCCTCAGGGACACCGAGCTCTTTCACACCATTCTTCAGGAAATCCGAGAACATGTCCCTTATGATATGGCCATCCTCCTGGCCTGGGACAAGACCGCTGCCCGTAATCTATCCATCCTGGATTTACTGGCCTTCATCCCCACGCGCCTGACCCTTGGGAATACCTATGAACACGAGGGATCGATTATCGACCGGGCCATCAAACAGCAGAGCAGCATTTTTCTGGATGATACGAGCACGTTGACCCATCCGCTGGAGAAGGAGCTTTGCGCCCCGGAAGGCGGGGCTGGAACGTGCCTGCTCATGACGCTGAAGGTGGAAGGCCGGATTACGGGCATTCTCCTTTTGCAAAACGTCGTCCGTGCCATCGTCGATCAGCAGTCCGGGCTCCTGTCCATGATGGTGGACAGCCTGTCTCTGGCCATCGAAAAGGAGAAAATGATCACCTCCTTCATCAATAGCAACCACCAGCTTGACGCCC
>CAYGNV010000086.1:0-8972 GCA_964351355.1 uncultured Smithella sp. | reverse complement strand
ATCGTTCGATTTAATCATTTGCAGTTTCGCTTTGTATTTCTTTGTCGAGATGATCCCGGACATTGCCCGTGTGTTGAAAAAAGACGGGGTTTTCATCACCATTACGCATGATCTGTGCAATATGCAGGAGCTCATCTCCATTACCCGCAGCACGCTGAAAACATACAGTCTGCTGCCTGAAAATCAGCTTCTGCCGGTCGAAAGCATCATCCAGCAGTTCTCGGCGGAAAACGGCGAATCATTGCTTTGCCCCTATTTCGATCACATCCGGAAACTTGATTTTAAAAATTCTCTGATTTTTCAACCGTGGGAAACTTATTTTTTCATCGATTACTTCCAGTTTAAGAGTCCTTTCTTCCTGATCGGGACGTGCGCCCACAAAATAAATATTGTCGAAAAGCTTCGGCACAAACTCCAGGACACCGGCGCGGAAAGCAAAGTCATCACCATGTGCAAAGACGATGCGATATTCATTTGTTCAAAACCCAACATATCAAAGGAAGTGTCATGAAAAAACAGCGTAAATTTTGTCTTTATTGCGGCGGTCAAATCGCCAAAAAAATGGAGGCCGACGTCCTTCGGGACTGCTGCTCGGTTTGTCACTGCTATTTCTATGACAATCCGCTGCCGGTTGTTTCGACGATTGTGGATGACTCTCGGCAAATTCTACTGGTTAAACGCGACCGGGCCCCCTTTAAAGGTCACTGGTGCCTCCCGACCGGCTTCGCGGAATCGGGAGAAAGCATTGAAGACGCTGCTTTACGCGAATTACAGGAAGAAACAGGCCTCCAAGGCCGGATCACCCGTTTGCTCGATGTTGATTCCTACAAAAGCCGCTTTTACGGCGATCTGCTTTTTCTGACTTTTGTTGTGGAAAAATCCGGAGGGAAGCTCTCTGCAGGCGACGACAGCATCCAGGCTCGGTTCTGGCCGATCAACGAGATTCCGCCTCTGGCTTTTCGCTCCAACAGACGCGCGCTGGCAGCTTATATTAAAAGCAAAAAGGACTACTGGACCATTCTAGACGCCATTGAACATCGGGACGACAAAACAATCCCCACACGTAAAACCGCTAATTCGATGACGCGACGTCTGATCACTGTCCTTTTGAAAAACAAGGAAAAAATGATTGAGCAGTGGATAGAAGAAATGACCACCAATCCTTCCACCATTGAATATCACAAATCAGAAAGCCGGGCGCTTTACAATATCTGCAATAAAATCATTTCACAGATTACACTCTGGCTTGGCAATGCCTATGATATCGATCAGATTAAGAATTTTTATGTAAAATTGGGATTGGAAAGAAAGAAAACAGGCGTTAAAATCAGCGGTGTGCTGAGTGCGCTGAGCCTGATCCGCAAGCATATCTGGGATGTCGCCCTTGCCCAAGGCGCATTACAAAAGAACCTTGATCTTTACATGACCTTTGAACTGCAAAGGCGCATGACTATTTTTTTCGATCTGGCTACTTTTTATATTACGCGCGGCTATGAAAAATAATTAAGAGGGAATCGCCTTGCGGACAGGCGCAATATTTTTACCGGGCAGTTTTCCGGCGGCTTTTGCGCCGGGAGTAAAAGGAGATTGGCTGATAGATGAAGCCTTATTTATTCGCTTCCGCCGAACGTAGCGTCAGATCGCACACTTCACTCCCCCTGACGAATTACATTGACAGGCCGAAGAGCTTTTCTTATACTGACGGTCAGTAAAAAAGAAATTCCTAGATCAGTGGCTTACACAGCCAGATGATATTTTATGGGATTCAATTAAGAACAAGAAAATCCGATAGGATTATCGGACACAAAATATAATGAAATGGAAGGACGTTTTCTCATGATTACAGTAAATATTGATGGAAAAGACTGCATGACAGTCACCGGTTTGACGATTATCGATGCCGCCCGCGCATCCGGCATCGAAATTCCCGCACTCGGTTACGATCCACGCGTAAGCCCACCCAGCAATTTTGAAGCCGCATTTGTGGAAGTGATTGTCGGCGGAAAAACCCGCTTTGTGTCGGCAACCTCAACTGCAGTGACAGACGGAATGGTCGTTCGAACCCAGTCTAACGCACTGCACAGCTATCGCAAGATTTATCTGCAGGCGCTCCTCAGACATCACTGGGGCGATTGCGTCGCGCCCTGCGTCTTGCGCTGTCCTGCGCATATCGACATTCAAAAGTATATTTACCACGTCAACTGCGGAAATTTTACGGAGGCGCTGGCCGTCATTAAAGACGCGAACCCTCTGCCCGCCGTCTGCGGTCGCGTCTGCCCCCATCCCTGCGAATCGGATTGCCGCCGCAGCGCGCTCGACGGCGCGGTCAACATCAACGGCATCAAACGCTTCGTCGCCGACTGGGACACGTTCCAGATGGAACCCTATCAACCGGTTTGCCTTCCTTCCACGGGACATAAAATCGCCATCGTCGGCGCGGGCCCCGCAGGCCTCACCGCCGCCTGGTTTTTAAGACGCATGGGACATGCCGTTACGATTTTTGAAATGCAGGAAGCGGCAGGCGGGATGCTGCGCTGGGGCATTCCTTACTACCGCCTGCCTGAAAAAGACCTGGACGCGGAAATTCAAAGCATTCTCGATTTGGGCGTCGACATCCGCTACAATAAGAAACTGGGGCGGGATTTCACGCTCGATTCGCTCAAAAGAGACGGCTTTGAAGCGGTCTTTCTGGGGCTGGGCGCGCAAAAAGCAACCGCCATCGGCGCAAAAGGCGAAGACACTCCCGGCGTTATGTCCGGCCTGGATATTCTTGCCCGTCTCGCCCGCGGCGAAAGGCCGGAACTCGGCCATCGTGTCATCGTGATCGGCGGCGGCAACACGGCCATGGACGCGGCCAGGAGCGCCGTGCGTCTGGGCGTAAAGGAAGTGATCGTCGCCTACCGCCGCACGCGTCAGGAAATGCCCGCCCAGGAAATCGAGATTGAAGAAGCGATTGAAGAGGGCGTCAACATGCAGTACCTCACCGCCCCGGTTTCGATTGCCGCATCGGGCGACATGCTTTCGATGACCTGCGTCAAAATGGCGCTGGGCGAACCGGACAAAAGCGGCAGACGCCGTCCCGTGCCGCAAGAGGGTTCTGAATTCCAACTGACCGCGACAACCATTATCTCCGCCATCGGTCAGGCCGTGGATGGTTTCTGCATCGGCGAGGCGACACTCATCGACAAATGGGGCAATGTGGTCGTAAATTCCCAAACCCTGCAAACCGCCCTGCCCTGGGTCTTCTCCGGCGGCGACTGCGTCACCGGCCCGGATATCGCTATTGCCGCAATTGGATCGGGTAAGCGTGCCGCAGAAGCAATCGACGAATTCGTGCGCACAGGCGCCGTTTTTGTACACGATGAGCCCTACACCTGCACCAAGGGTAAATGGAAGGATTTGCCCGCGGAAACCTTCAAGGACGTCCTTCATGCCGACCGCCTGGAGGTACCGGTTTTAGAGCCCAAGGTCCGGAAATCAAATTTTGACGAATCTTCCACGACATGGGATCAGGAAGCCGCCATGATGGAAGCCTCCCGCTGCATCGCCTGCGGCTGCACGGAACGCTACGACTGCTGCCTGCGCGCCTACGCCAGCGATTATGGCGTTGTCTATGACGAGGAGATTCCGCCCAAGCCCCTGCCTGTTGATGAAAACCATCCCATCATCACACGCGATCCCGGAAAGTGTATTTTGTGCGGTTTGTGCCTGAAAGTCTGCCGCGAAATGGAAGGCGTCTCGGCGCTGAGTTTTTATGAAACCAACGATGTTCTGACCATCGGCCCGAACGATCACAAGCCGCTGGATTTGACGATCTGCGTAGCCTGCGGACACTGCGCCATGGTCTGCCCCACAGGCGCCCTGACGCTGAAGCCCGCGCTCCCCGATGTTTACCGCGCGCTGAAAAATCCGGAGCTGACGGTGGTGGCGCAAATCGCTCCCGCCGTTCGTGCCGCGTTCGGCAAACGATATGGCATTGCGGCGACAGACGTCATGCCGGTTTTGAGCGCCTGCCTCAAGCGACTGGGCTTTAATTTTGTCTTTGATACCTGCTGGGCCGCGGATCTCACGATCATGGAAGAAGGCACAGAGTTTCTGTCTCGCCTGGCTGAAGGCGGCGTTTTGCCGCAGATCACATCCTGCTGTCCGGCCTGGGTCAATTACTGCGAAAAAACAGCGCCGGATATTTTGCCGAACCTGTCTTCCTGCAAATCCCCGCAGCAGATGTTCGGCGCGGTGATGAAGCAGTACTTCGCCAAAGAGCTCAAAGTGCGGCCGGAACTGTTGTACTTTGTCTCCATCATGCCCTGCAACGCCAAGAAATATGAAGCCATGCGCCCCGAATTTAAAACGAACAATCTTCCGGATGTCGATCGCGTGCTGACCACATGGGATGTCATGACCATGCTGGCCGAGAAAAAGATTGATCCGGCGCAAATCACACCCGTTCCGGTGGATGCGTTCTTCGGAAAGGTGTCCGGCGCGGGCATCATCTTCGGCGCCAGCGGCGGCGTGGCCGAAGCGGCGCTCAGACTTGCAGCCGAGCGCGTGATGGGCCAGCGGATGGAAAGCTTCGCCTATGAAGGCGTCCGCGGCCTCCAGGGCGTCAAGGAAACAACCGTTTCTCTGGGAGAGGTCAAGGTGCGCCTGGCGGTGGTAAGCGGCCTGCAGAATGCACAGGGGCTTATCGATCGGATCCGGGCAGGCGACGCCCCTTACGATCTGATTGAAGTGATGGCCTGCCCCGGCGGCTGCATCAACGGATCGGGCAATCCCGCGCCGCTTTTAAAGAGCGATACGGAAGAGCGCCTGGACGTTCTGTACCGTATGGATCAGGATTCATCCATCCGCACCAGCCAGGACAATCCGTCCGTTCAGGCCATTTATACCAATTGGCTGGGCGAGCCGGACAGCGAAACATCGCATCATGCCCTGCATACGACCTACAAGCGCCGCTCCATGCGCGTGCAGGACATCAAAGAAGAAGCGGCCTCGTCTCTGCCGGTTGTGGACGTCGGCGTGTGTATCGGAACCAACTGTTACATCAAAGGCTCCTGGAAAATGCTGGAAGGACTGGCTGCGGAATTAAGACGGCGCGGACTTTCTGATCGTTTCCGCGTCAAGGCGCGTTTCTGCACCGGACAGTGCGAAGGCGGACCCAACGTGGTTGTGGGCAATAAAATCATCACCGTGGAGAACGTGGATCAGGCGGGCGCTTTTATCGACACGCATCTGATGACGGTTCTGTCCACGGAAGAAGTGGGAACGTAATATGCTAATGATAACGATTTGTGTCGGGAGCTCTTGCAGCCTGCGCGGCTCCGACGATCTGGCTTCGGCACTATTTAGTCTGATCGAAAAAGAAAAACTTGAAGGCATGGTGGACATCGTGGGCGCCTTCTGCATGGACGCCTGCTCGAAAGGCGTTTCCGTGCGAGTGGGTGATCAGGAATTCAACGGCATCCATCCCGAACAGGCGGAAACCTTTTTTTTCAACGAAGTTCTTCCGCGGGTTAAAACCAAATTGACGCCGCAATGCGCAGAGGATTCTCCCGCACCATCCTCGTCCGGAAAGGAAGGTCCTTCATGAACGAACCTGCCATCATCACCAACCCGGCGCGCTGCCGCGACTGCTACCGCTGCGTCCGCCACTGCGACGTTAAAGCCATCCGTCTTCAGGACGGCCAGGCGCAGGTAGTGCCCGAACTGTGCATTGTTTGCGGGACGTGCATCCGCACCTGTCCGCAAAAAGCCAAAGATGTTCCCAGCGCCACGCCGGACGTGAAACAGGCGATCCGGAACGGCCGAAAAGTCATTGCATCGGTCGCACCTTCCGCACCCGCCTATTTCGGTTTCCATCAGTTTTCCGAAATGGAAGCGGCGCTTAAACAACTCGGCTTTTACGCCGCCCAGGAAACCGCTCTGGGCGCTGAAATCGTGAGTCTGGCTCATCGTGAATACATGGGTAAAATGCCGGAGCGACGTCCGGTGATCGCGTCCTCCTGTCCGGTCGTCGTTACGCTGATGGAAAAGTACTATCCTGACCTGCTGGGTCATCTGGCTCCGATTGTATCGCCGATGATTGCGCACGGGCGCATGCTGTCAAAACAATACGGTCCGGACGCTTATATTGTTTTCATCGGTCCCTGCATCGCGAAAAAAATGGAAATCTGTGACGGGGCCGTTGCAGGCGTTGTTTCAGCGGCCATAACGTTTCGCGGCCTGGCCCATTGGTTTAAGGATGCAAGCATCACCTTTGAAAGACCGGACGCAGACATCCATCCATCGCCTTCGGCCGATGCCAGACTTTTTCCGTTGGAAGGCGGACTCATCGGCGCGGCGGGACTGAGCACCAACATGCTGGAAAATGACCTGGTGGTGGCAAGCGGCCTGGAAACCTGCCGGAACATTCTGGGCGATATCCGCGCAGGCCGGCTTAGCGCCTCTCTGGTGGAGCTGATGGCCTGCACCGGCGGCTGCATCAACGGCCCGGCCATGTCGGATTTACCAGGCGGCATCTACGCAGCACGTCAAAATATCATCAATTACCACCGGCATCGCCCCGCCTACAAGACACCCGCCCGCAACGAATGGCCGGATCTGTCGCGCTCCTACGCCGATAAACAGCAAACGCTTCCGGAATTCAGTGAAGAGCAGATCCAGGACGTCTTGCACCGCGTCAACAAGTACACCCCTGAAGACGAGCTCAACTGCGGCGCCTGCGGTTATTCGAGTTGCCGGGAAAAAGCCATTGCCACGCTTTGCGGCATGGCCGAAGTCACCATGTGCATTCCCTACATGCGACGCCGTTCCGAGTCCCTTCGCCAGGTCGTCATGGATGTTTCTCCCAACGCCATTTTCATTCTCGATGACCATCTGGCCATTCAGGATATCTCCCCATCGGCGGAACGCATCTTCGGTTGTTCGCTTGCGGACGTGAAGGGCAGGCATATCTCCTGCCTGATTCCGCTGTATGACGACTTCGTCGCCGTGCGCGATACAGGCAAGCCCGTGATCGCCAAAATCAGACGGATCAACGATCGACTGGTGGCGGAACAAAATATCGTCCGGGTGGAAGGCCAGTTGCTCCTGGTCGCCATCATGCGCGATATCACGGAGCATGAGTCCGAAAAACGGAAATTTCTGGAATTGCGGGCGCAAACGCTCGAACAAACCCGCGAAGTCGTGCGCAAGCAAATGCGAGTGGCTCATGAAATCGCTCATCTATTGGGAGAGACGACCGCAGAAAGCAAGATGATTGTTACGCATCTGGCAAAACTGCTCGAAGAGGATGAACCCAAGTGAGACAACTGGTTGAATGCAATTGGCTAAGCCTCAATAAAGCCGGTGAGGAATTGTGCGGCGACGCCGTCATGATCCGCACCAAACCCGATTCTTTTGTGGCGGTTTTATCCGACGGCCTGGGCAGCGGCGTCAAGGCCAGCATCCTGTCGTCGCTCACCGCTGAAATCGCCGCCCGTATGTTTGAAGGAAGCGGAACTGTGGAAGACGTGATGCAGACACTGGTGGAGACGCTGCCGGAATGCTCAGTGCGCAAGCTCGCCTACGCCACCTTTGCCGTTTTGATTGTATATAACGGACATGAAGCACATCTGGTTTTGTTTGACTCTCCGCCGCTGATTCTCGTTCGCGACAACGCTCTTGTTTCGCTGCCGGTTGAAGAACGACAGGTCAAAGGCAGAACCATTTACGAAGCGCATTTTGACCTTCAGGAAAACGATTATCTGGTTTTAATCAGCGACGGGTACACGCATGCCGGGCTGGGCGGCATTTATCGTCTGGGCTGGGGCTGGAAAAACGTGGCCACGGCCGTGCAGCGTTTCGTGCAGACCGGCGTAGATACCGTCAAATTAACGGAAGCGCTTTCCAGAACCTGCATGAAGCTTTATAGCGACAAGCCGGGAGACGATGCCACCGTTATCAGCATGAAGGTGCGTCCCGCCGTTTCCGTTTCTGTTTTGACGGGACCGCCCGCAAGCAAGGACATGGATGAATTTGCCCTTTCCCGCCTGATGGCGGCCGAGGGGGGTAAAATTATCTGCGGCGGCAGCACGGCTCAGATGGCGGCGCGCGTCCTTAAAGAAAAGATCGAAGTCGAATGGATTCCTCCGTGGAAGCGCACGAGCGAAGAGCCCAAGAAAAAAGGATCGCCTCCGACCGCCTCGATCAAAGGCATCGACCTGGTGACGGAAGGCATATTAACCATCGGCCTGGCCCTTGAGGTCATGCGCAGCGCAAAAACCATTCATGATCTGCCCAAGGACAATGACGCAGCCACCCGCCTTGCTCGTTATCTTATGGCGGCGGATGATATTCACCTGATTGTGGGTACTGCCATCAATCCTAATCAGGTCGCCGATCTCATCCGGGGCGAACCGATGCGCATGGTTTACATTCGTGAACTGGTTTCCGACCTCAACGCCAGAAACAAAATTGTAACGGTGGAGAGAGTGTGAAAAAGACTGAAGGCCTACAAAATATATCTCAGATCATCAATAAAGTGATTTCTCTTGACAGACGTAATTATTTTCCTTAGCTTTCAAAAATAATCAGGGGATTTCCATATGAGGGAGATGTTATGAGAGCCGCAAAACGTAAGATAACGGATATGACAGTAGATGAGCTTAAGGGTGTCATCCATGAAGCGATCACCGCAGATATGGAGATTTGGCGGGAGACCTTTGAGATCATGGCGGACAGCAAACTGATGGGGCAGATACGGCAGGCGGATCTGGACAGGGCATCCGGTAAAAAAGGCGCGTTTGTCGCTTGGGATGATCTGAAAAATGCATAAGATCATTCTTCATCGGAACGTGGTCAAATTCTACCGGAAGGCCGATAAAGCCTTGAAGGAAAGACTAGCGGACGCCTTTGATGCAATTGCCCGGAATCCCCACCTAGGAGGCTGTCCGAGAACTCAATCCCGAAAGGCCATCTTTTGTCAGAAAAGT
>CAYGNV010000085.1:0-9039 GCA_964351355.1 uncultured Smithella sp. | reverse complement strand
ACCCCGGTTACAGGCGTGAAAGGCCCGTGTCCTAGGCCACTAGACGATGGGGACGTCGTTGGCCGTTTAAGTAAGTTGAGCTTTATATATTTTCCAAACCAGAATGTCAAGCACCGCCTCAATTATTTTTTAAAGTTCATGAGTACGAAAGAAAAAGTCACCAGAATGCTCAAAAATATTGCCGCGCTGCTGGAACTGACTGGAGAAAATCCATTTAAAATCAAGAAGCTATGAGAAAATATCTGGATAGCAGACATTCATGAAAAAGAGAGGTGATTTATGAACATTCATGATTTCAGAAAACGGGAAAATGATGTTGATGAACTCTTTATCAGCCGTTGGTCTCCCCGTGCGATGTCCGGCGAGGAAATCGATGAGGCGACGCTCCTGTCGCTCTTTGAAGCGGCCCGCTGGGCGCCTTCAGCCAATAATAATCAGCCCTGGCGCTTTATCTATGCGCTGCGCAATACGATTCACTGGGAGACTTTCTTCAATTTGCTGGCCGAAGGCAATCAGGTCTGGGCGAAAAACGCCGCAGTGCTGATCGCTGTTATTTCCAAAGCAACATTTGATTCCGGCAAGCCCGCCCGCACGCATACATATGATACAGGCGCTGCCTGGGTCAGTCTGGCCTTGCAGGGATCGCTGAAAAATCTGGTTATCCACGGGATGCAGGGATTTGATTATGACAAGGCAAAAGAAGTCTTGCAAGTGCCGGATGAATATCAGGTAGAGGCCATGATTGCAGTGGGCAAAAAAGGCAAAAAAGAAGATTTGCCCGGATATCTCCAGGAACGGGAATTTCCTTCATCGAGAAAAAGCATCGCCGAAATTGCCATGGAAGGAATATTCAAGACAGGTTAGGAGAGCAATCTCTTTAGAAGTTGACAACCGCTTCCAGAGGCACCGGCGGGTAAATCTGTCCGTGATTGGGCGGCATGGAATTATAGACCCAGTCAATATCCAGCGTGCCCAACTTGATGCCCCGATAACGGTCATAGCCGTTAAAGACGCCTCGCACCAGAACATCTTCCATCTGCATAGTCAGGCCAAAAACAGCTACCGTCATCCCCGGTTCGAGCAAGCCAAGTTCGGTGGAAAATGCACCAGGATGAAAGGCCAGTCGGCTCGAGTCCGCCGCCTGGCACTGAATGACGGGGATGACGACCGGAAAACCGTCCCGGCCGATAAAGGAAAGGAAACAGAGGGAATCGAGCCTGTTGAATAAAGCCTCTCCAAAAAACGACAACACTCTTTCCGGATGGTTTTTTGCGGCGCTGCTTTTCGCCATTTTGGTGAGAAGCGCCGACGGGATAATGGCGGCAAGCGGCAGGGGCGCGCCGGATGTGGTTTCCTTCAAATCAAGGTAATGCACGGTGTTTATGCCGAAGTAAGTATTGTACCGAAACATGGGCTGTTGATTATAGACTTCATATTCCCGGCCTTCTTTCTTGGAATGCGTCCAGACGGCCTTTCCCCGCCAGAGTTTTTTATCCAGCGTCAGGATGGCAAAACCGATATTTTGAGTTTGCCGCATGTATGCCTTGCTTAAGCCCTGACAGAATTCACCGACAGTCAGTTGCGTCGGTGTGGACGCCATGACCGACGTCAAAAGAGTCATATGCGGCAAACCGTCCATCGTCACCGTCGCAATAATGCCGACCTTTTCCGACGGCGCGAAGGCCTTCATGTCCGATTCGGAAAAACTATTTTTCGGGGTCATGTTTTGTTTCCTTTCAGTTTTGATCAGCAGCCGTGAGCCGGATTGCTTTTGTCTTGTGTTTGCTGCGGTGATTTCTGCTCCCTGCCTTTTTCCAATTTTGTTGATCCGCTCCAGCAGACAATCGATGACGGCACCCGGCTTTCGGCGACCCGGGCCAGTTCCTCCATCCATGATCTTTCCGGGAGGTCGCAATCGGCAAACAGCCAGTCCATGCCCAACCGCTGATACTTATCCCGGCATAGATTGTTAAAGGCGCATAGCTCCCATCGGTCAACGGCTCCTTCGAGGTGGTTATGGATGAAATCGCTGATGCCCTGAATGTTTTTAACCGTGTCTGTGGCACCCGGAACTACCGGCGTGCGGATCCAGAGTGTTTTGGGATAGGGATGCGTTTTTTTAAAGTGTGCTGCAAACACCGCGTTGGTCAGAATTTTATCGTTGCCTGCGCCGGTAAATATTTTGTGCTTATCCGGATCGATTTCCTTGAGATCATAAAGCAGAATATCAACGTAAGGCAACAGTCCGGCGAGCACAGTCTGCGACACCTGGCCGCACGTATCCATGGCTGTTTGAATGCCTCGGCCTCTCAGCTCTTTTAAAAGTGCCAGACAGAAATCATGTTGCAGGGCCGCCTCTCCGCCGGACAGGGTGACGCCGCCACCGGACTGTTCAAAATAAGCACGGTCTTTAACGAGTTCGCAGGCCAGATCCTGAACGTTCCATTTTTTGCCTAAAAGCTCCATGGCGGTGGTGGGGCATTCCTCCGTGCATAAACCGCAGCTATCGCAGAACTGACGATTGATGGTGATTCCCTTGGTCGTTTGGGTCAGCGCTTTTTCCGGACAGGTCTCCACGCAAATGCCACACCCGATGCAGCTGGTCTTCATCCACTGAATCTGCTGTTTCGGACTGATGCTCTCGGGATTGTGACACCACCCGCAGCTAAGCGAACAGCCCTTGAAGAAAACAGTTGTACGAATGCCGGGGCCGTCCTCGGTGGACATGCGGATGATTTCCAGAATGATGCCCTCTGGGGCTTGGTGTCGTGTCATCGATCGCGAGCCTTAAAATTTATTATGACTGATCCGCTCAATCACTTCGTTCTGAAGTTCCCGTCCCACGGTTGTAAAGTAGGCATTATAGCCGGTAATGCGCACCAGGAGATGTCGATAGTCCTGAGGATGAGCTTGAGCATCTTTCAGCATGTCGGGGTCCAGTATATTGATTTGCAAGGCGGTGCCGCCGTTTTTCGTATAGCCTTTCAGAAATGCCTTGAACTTATCCTTGTGCACAGGATCGCGCAGTATGGAAGGATTGAACGTTATCGTATGGCTGGCGCCGTTCGGAAGTATATTGAGGTAATCCAGCCAGTCTCCCTGGCCGTTTTCGGCTTTTCCGCCCAGCACTTTTCCGACGGAGTTCGTATTTGCGGTCGGGCCTTTGATATCCGCTCCGTTGGACGGGCAGATCGCGTTGGACAGAAATTGGCCCTTTGCCCTTCCATCGGGGCTTGCCGCCATGACATAGCCGTCGCCGGCCCAGTAGTTCCAGCTCAACATACCCGGCCGGAATTGGCGACCGGTGGCTTTTGTGCTGTGCCGCCAGGTTTCATCGCACCACAGTTGCATGACAAGTCGGGCAAGCGCGTCCGCTTCATCGTCGTCACGGCCGTATTTGGGAGCGCGATTTTTGGCGAGGGCCTGAAGCACTTCATGACCTTGCCAGTTAGCTTTCAGAGCGGCAATCAATTCTTCCATCGTGCAGGCTTTTCTGTCGAAGACCAGATATTTAACGGCCAGGAGTGAATCTACCGTGGTCGCATAGGTCACGGCTTCGAGTGTGGCTAAACTGATTTGAGCCCCGCCCTGCGTGATATCCTTTCCCTGATGCGCGCAACCCGTGACCAGGCATGAAAGATAGGGTGTGGGAAAGAAACGGGCGCGGATCGAATCGGATGTTTCATACAAGTCAACGCATTTTTGGATAATATATTTGGTCTGGATGGCATACGCTTTCCAGAAGTCCTCCCAGGTTTTAAACGACGAAACATCAGGGGTGCGTGGACCATCCTGTCTGAGGGTTTCGGTTTTTCCCGTCATGGGATCGTAAAAAGGCAGAAGGTCTTTACCACCGGTCAGTGCCAGCTCCACGGCCTTGAGCAGATTGAGGTTGTTGTCCACCGTGCCGGAGCGGTCATTGCCGACCATGGTGTTTTCCAGGCATCCGACGGGCGCGTATTCATGAACGTTGTCTTTGTGAATCAGATGCGAGAGGTTGGCGATCCCGGCTTCCAGCATCATGCCGGCCATGGAGCGTTCATCAAAATTCAAGAGGAAAGGCGCGCCCTGACTGGATTCGATCATATCCACGATTTTGTCCAACAAGGCTTCGGGACTGTTCTGATGCAGCCGCACATTGGGCTTGGGTTCCAGGATGGGCGACATGTCGTCAATCACTTCGAGAATGATATAGGTCAGATCATTGGTCATGTCCCGGCCTTTTGCCCCGAGGCCGGATAGTGTGACGAGCTGGCCGAACCCGGCGGTGATTCCCTGGTTGCCGTTGCGGATCATGGCGTCGTAAGTCGTGTTGGCATGAATCCAGAAGCATTTCAGGATTTCCTTGGCCCATTCCCGCGACATGCCGTCGCGGATTGATTTCTCGTAATAGGAGTAAAGATACTGATCCACCCGGCCGAAAGAAACGCCTGCACCGGGATAGTTTTCATCCGTCATGACGAGCATGTGGTTGATCCAGAGCGCCTGCACGGCTTCCCAGAAGGTAGTCGCCGGTTCCCAGGGCACGCGGCTTAAATTGACGGCCATGGCTTGAAGCTCGGCTTCGCGAAGCTTGTCTTGCGCTTTTCCGGCGAGGTTTTCACATAAGATTTTATATTTGGAAGCCAGATCGCGCGCCATGGTGGAGGCGGTGATCATGGCCCGCAGTTGATCGCCCTTTGGCCCGTTGCGTTCGGGGTTGCCGAGGGCGTTATAGATAGACATCAGTTCCGCATGGACGCCCTTCCAGCCGATGGTCAGCAGACGCTCGTGGCCGGGGATCAGATGGCCGCTTGTAGCGCCGGCGTTGCCATAGCCATGATCATGAAACCATTTCATCTGCGCTCTTGCGCCATTTTTTCCTTTCACCAGTTTTTGCCAGGCCCCGCTTTCCTCTTTTGTAAAGCACAGGGAGGTCTGAACATTAAACCTTGCGCCGGCCAGCAGATCACCCGGCAGAATTTCCTGCGGCACATGGTTCACGATCACCTCCCGGACAAACCACGCGCGTCTTTCCGTAAGTGACCAATTCCAGAAATCCGGATGAAGCGCCACGGGTCTTGCGGCCTGAAGATAAGACGCGCCCAGCGTATTGAGCAGCGTGTAGGTTTCCGGCACAATATAAAAGGTCAATTCATTGTAGATGATGTCCCAGGGCGTGCCGGTTGTCCAGGAGGTGAATTCGTTATTCCACGCCCGTTCGGTTCCACGGAAATAATATTCCCTCAGCCATTGGATACGTTCGGACAATCCGGAGGGTTCTTTGATGACATGTTCGGATTTTAAGGTGTTTAGCATAGTGACCTCTCTTGTGAGGCGGGCGCCGTCAATCGGTTATTCTTCCTGTCCCTTTTTGCTCATGTGGCTGGTGGTATTACCAGGCGCAAAATAGGCTTTCAAAAAAATTTTGTCAAGATGTAAATAGGTGTCTATATTCCTGGGATGCGGCTTGATATATTAATAAAAACAAGCTATACAACAGATCAGTTAATAAAAACCTCCAAGGTCATTAGGGTTGAACATGACTTCCAAAGAACCGGAAAAATGGCTGAAAATTGAAATAACGGCGCCTGTGGATCTCATCGACGCTCTCAGTAACTTTTTGGAGGAAACCGGCGCGCAGGGTGTGTTCTCCGAATCGTTATTGCCGCCCGGCGCTGATGATTTTCCGGAGCCTGGGGATGTAGAAGTGATTCAAGCCTTTTTCCCCGCCGATGTCCGCAGCGAGAAGCGGATTTACACCGTGCGCAAATATTTGAAAAGTCTGGAAGAGATTTTTCCCGATGTCAGCGCGCCTTCTCTTTCGACCGAGATCATTTCCGATCCGGACTGGGAGGAGCAGTGGAAAAAGTATTTCAAACCGATTCGCGTCTGCAAAAATATCGTCGTCAAACCGACATGGGAAAGATATGCACCAGACAGTCGTGACATAGTGGTGGAAATTGATCCGGGCATGGCGTTTGGCACCGGTCAGCATGCTTCCACGCGCCTGTGTATGGAAGCCATTGAAGATGTTATCCTGAAGGATCGTTCCATTCAAGATTGGAAAGTGCTCGATGTCGGATGCGGCACGGGAATTCTGGGCATTACCGCCGCTAAGATGGGCGCTGAGGATGTGGTCTGTGTGGACAATGATCCCAAAGCGACGGAAATTGCCGCTGAAAATGCCGCCATCAACGCGGTGGATGATCGTTTACGGATATTGAATGAAGACGCGGCGCAAATCAGCCAGCCGCGCAATCTGATCATTGCCAATCTGACGGCTAAATTGCTCTTGAAACTGCATGCGCATCTGGTTCGGCTGCTAATGCCTGGCGGCTATATGATTATTTCCGGGATCATCGAGACGGATGTCCCCAATATTGAGGAGCATTTCATCGTCGCGCCGCTTGTGGTGCACAACAAACTCACTGAAAAAGAATGGGTCTGTTTCGTGCTCAAAAGGAATCGAGCAGAGGTGACATCCTGATTGTTTCCAGGCAGTAAAATATTTCAAGGAAAGTGTTTGGCTTTGACTCTGCCCCGAATATACAGTTCCGAAACGCTGCAAGATGCGGCGACCTGCCAGTTGGGCACGGATAATCTCCGGTACTTAAAAACGGTTCTGCGCCTCAAATCCGGCGACAAGATCATTATCTTCGACGGCTTTGGACATGAGTTTGAAGCGCGAATTGAAGATTTCAGTGCGGCAGGCGTGAATGTTTGTCTGGGAGCGCAAATTCCGCAGGCGGATAAAAAAATCAGCATCACGCTGGCCCAGGCGATTCCGAAAGCGGGGAAAATGGACTTGATCGTCAAAATTGCCGCTGAATTGGGCACAGACGTAATTATCCCTTTTACAGCCGCCCGTTCGGTCAGCCGGATCGAAGGAGAAAAAGCTTCGTCAAAAGTTGCCCGCTGGCAAAAGATTGTTCGGGAAGCGGCTCGCTGTTCGCGTAGTCCTCATTTGGCCGTTATAGAGCCGGTTTTATCTTTTGCTGATATGCTCTCTCGGGCAACGTCCGATGTCCGCAAACTTATTTTTTGGGAAGAAGAAGATCAACAAAACATCAGAGATGTGTTAAGTGATCCAATGTTTGCCGGAACGGCGCATTTTTTTATCATTGTCGGCCCCGAAGGCGGGTTGTCCCGCGATGAAGTCGCCCGGGCAAGAGAGTCAGGCTTTATGTCCGTGAGTCTCGGCAAACGGATTTTAAAAGTGGAAACAGCGGCAGCGGCGATTTTGTCCATTATCCAGTACGAAAAAGGCATATTCAGCCCAGGAGCAGAAGAGGAATAAAAATGACTACTTATAAATTCGCGGGTTTCTGGCGGCGCTTTGTTGCTTATATGATTGACGGATTCATCGTTAGTGTTGTTTTTGTTATTCTGGTGATTGTTGCCGTTCTTGCCTATTTTGCCGGGGCGATGGCCGGTGACAGTCATGCCTGGATAGCTGGACTGACTAACCCCGAACACCTGGCCGCCCTCACTGCCTGGATTTGGCTGTTTTCGATCCTCATAAAGATCGCCTATTTTACTTATTTTCATGGCTCGACCGGCCGCACACCCGGTAAAATGCTACTGAATCTGCAGGTAGTTTCCGCCGCCGGCACGCCTGTTTCATTCGGCAGCGCCTTCTTAAGATCGGTGGGTTACCTGATTTCCACCCTTGTTTTTTGTCTGGGGTACATCTGGGTTGCTTTTGATAAAAAGAAGCAGGGATGGCATGACAAAATTGCCGGCACAGTGGTTATTATCCGTGATCCGCAGGTGAGTGTCCCCGGAATTACCATTCCCGATTCCAAACCTGTGGCGGAAAGCCCCGTTCAGTTTGGCGACACGTCCGGGAACTTTTCACGTTCGGAAGTGAAAAAGCCGGAAACGCCGTCCCCTGAAGAGCCAACGGGGGCGGACGGCCAAAAAATACCTTGACAAAAGAAACCTTATTTTATAGACGTTTCCTGCCTTTCGCAGGTTTAATCAACAAGGCGGGCCGGTAGCTCAGTCGGTAGAGCATCGGACTGAAAATCCGAGTGTCGGCAGTTCAATTCTGCCCTGGCCCACCATGAATAAAAGGGGTTGCAAATCGTAATAACGGTTTGTGACCCCTTTCTTTTGGTGCAGTATTCTGAGTAACCGTTGGGAAGATTCCTGGGCGCACCGCGCGGCGGCATAAATTTTTACACAAATTTGTCGCACACCCTCGCATACCCGCCCTCGCATACCCGCCCTCGCACCCCCCTATTGCGTAATCTGGGATTATGCTATAAAAGACGCTAATAACCCCAAGAAGGAGGAAAGAATGAAAGCACTGGTTACTTACTTTTCGAAAACCGGTAACACGGAAAAAGTCGCACGGGCGATATACGAAACGCTGACTGTGGATAAGGAGATCAAACCGATCCAGGGACTGGAGAGCGCGGCAGGTTACGATATCGTTTTCTGCGGTTTCCCTGTTCATGCGCACAGCGTTCCGGGAAAGGCGCAGCCGTTTATCAAGGCGCTCGGGGAGGGCCAGAAGATCGCTTTTTTCTCGACGCACGGATCGCTGCGGGGCGGTCAACTGCCGAAGCAGGCTTTTGAAAATGCCATCGGACTGGCTCCCAAGGCCAAAGTTCTTGGGCATTTCGGCTGCCGCGGCAAGGTGAACCCCGGGATCATCGAACTGTTGATGAAGCAACAGGAAAACAGGGCCTGGGCGGAAGAAGCCCAGAGCGCCGACGCGCATCCCGATCAGGCGGACCTCGAAGACGCCAAGGCCTGGGCGTTGAGTATGCTCACGAAGGTTTGATCCGATTGTGAACAGACTCAGATCCGAAAAAAGTCCCTATCTTTTGCAGCAAGCGGCAAATCCCGTGGATTGATATGCCGGGGCGACGAAGCCTTTACCGCGGCGGCAGACCGCGCGCGAGATATTCGCCTATGTCCTGCGGGATCTCAAATCTCCGCAGGGAGTTTTATATTCGGCGCATGTTTTTCAAATGCGTTATGCCTGCGTGTGCCCTTACCGGCGTAGCAAAATGTATGTTGATCATATAGGGGACTTTGGGTATTCAC
>CAYGNV010000084.1:0-9234 GCA_964351355.1 uncultured Smithella sp. | reverse complement strand
CGGCGGCAGCCGTCACCGGTTACATAGTAGCCGGGGAACTGTTCAAAATAGGTTTCCTGAAATCTCTTGGGGTCGCCATAAACGCTTCTCATGATGCCGGGCCATGGTACTTTGATGCACAGCGCTCCGCTGGCGACTGTATCTTTGAATTCTTTTCCTTCGTCGTCAACCAGCACGGGCTGTACGCCGAAGAAGGGCAGTGTTGCCATGCCGGGTTTGATATCAATGGCGCCGGGCAGAGGCGTGATCAAAACGCCGCCGGTTTCCGTCTGCCACCAGGTATCCACGATGGGGCATTCGCCGCGGCCGATTACATTGTAATACCAGTTCCAGGCTTCGGGATTTATCGGCTCGCCGACGGTTCCCAATATACGCAATGAAGAGACGTTGGCTTTTTTGACCCAGTCATCACCTTCTTTCATAATGGAGCGAATGGCGGTCGGAGCGGTGTAGAAAATATTTACCTTGTATTTCTCCACAACCTGCCAGAAACGGCTGACGGTCGGATAATTGGGAACGCCTTCGAACATAACCGAGGTCGC
Organism: uncultured Smithella sp.; assembly: GCA_964351355.1. Taxonomy (GTDB): domain Bacteria; phylum Desulfobacterota; class Syntrophia; order Syntrophales; family Smithellaceae; genus UBA8904. The sequence goes on along the minus strand of CAYGNV010000084.1, from coordinate 8,692 downwards.
GCCGTTGCACAGCGGTCCGTAAACAATGTAGCTGTGGCCCGTTACCCAGCCTAAGTCGGCCGTGCACCAGTAAATGTCATCTTCATGATAATCAAAAACGATCTTGTGGGTGTAAGAGGTATAAACCAGATAACCGCCGGTGGTGTGCATAACGCCTTTGGGCTTTCCGGTGGAGCCGGAAGTGTAAAGAATGAACAGGGGATCTTCCGCGTCCATCCACTCCGGTTCGCACTTGGCATCGACTTTGGCCATTTCTTCATGGTACCATTTGTCGCGTCCGGCAATCCAATCGCATTTAACTTTATCACCGACTCTGTTGACTACAATTAAGGTTTTGACGGAAGGCGCGTCTTTTAACGCCAAGTCTGCGTTTGCTTTCTGGGGAACGGCTTTATTTCCACGGAAAGAGCCGTCACATGTCACCAATAAAGTAGCGCCGCAATCATTAATTCTGTCTTTCAGAGCTTCAGCGCTGAAGCCGCCAAAAACAATGCTGTGAATGGCGCCAATCCTGGTGCAAGCCAGCGTAGCTATCGCTAATTCCGGAATCATGGGCATATAAAGGAAAACGCGATCGCCTTTATTTACGCCGTTGGCCTTAAGCACGTTGGCAAACTTACAAACTTGTTCGTGAAGCTGTTTGTAAGTAAATGCTTTTTCTTCGCCCGGTTCGTTGCCTTCCCACTGAATGGCAATCTTGTCGCCGCGTGTTTTAAGATGTCTGTCCAAGCAGTTGTAAGAAACATTGAGTTTGCCGCCCTCAAAAAACTTGACGTAGATCGGGCCTTTCTTAATGTCGAAATTGTAGTCCATTACTTTGTCCCATTTTTTGAACCACTCGACCTGCTGCTCGGCGATTTCCGCCCAGAATGCCTCCGGCTGCTCAATGGATTTTTTCCAAAGCTCGTCATAGGCTTCTCTGCCGCTAATCCAGGCGTCCTTTTTCGCTTTTTCCGTCACCGGATATATTTCCTTCAATTGAACTTTTCCTGCATCCGCCATGTTAAATATTCCTCCTAGTTTAAAGTTTTGAATTTATTTTCAAACGCTTGCCTATCGTTTCGCCATAAAAACTTATCCATTTTAATTCAAGGCACTCATCACTACATCAATATTTTTGAAACACCGCCAATCATTATTTTCCGCAGCATCGAGCACCGCTTTTAATGCCATAGATTAACTGGGAATAGATCTGCAAACACGAGCGCCCAGTCTGCTTAAGGTGTGCAATGAGTAAGTTAACTCATTGGGGTTGAGGGTGTGCACCGCCATCTGTGAACACGTTAAAACTAAATTTTTACCTTAAGCGGCGAAGCGCCCGAAAAAGCTCGCCTGCGTCACTTTTCCATTAAAGCATGAACTGGTTGCCCCTGATACACATGTTTTAGGCGGGGCGTCACTTTTTTCAAAGTGCTGAAAGTATTGAATCTTACTGATTTCTGAACATGAGGTCAAAATTTGACCGCAAGTCAATCTACCCTTGGGGACTCACCTACCCTAATATCAACATCCTGTCAAGAAATATTTAGAGCGGCAGACATGGCTTTCCAGGCGGAGTGATGCAGGGCCTATTATCTGTAATGTTAACAATTAAATCAACATGTTATAATAACATGATCTGAGTTATTCCGGAACTCAAATGAGCAGCCATGCCGGCCACTAAAAAACGAAGTGCAACATCGTCCATGATCTTGTTTTTGCCGATGTCCGTCACGTATAAGACATCACATGCTCGATGAACCGTCCCGCAGTCTCATAGCATAAATGAATGCGGGACACTCAAATGGCTACCAGCCTTTCTCCCACATATCCTCGTCGTTGTAAACCTTCTCATCATCGGACGCTTCGGGCGCGTCCATTTCACAGTCCCGTGTTTTTTGTTTGGCTTTTTCGCGGGAATATTCACGATACCACTCATGCGCGGTAATCATGGACATGACTTCGCTGGTGCCCGTCCAGATGGATGCCAGGCGAATGTCCCGATAAATGCGCTCGACTGGAAAAACATTCGTATAGCCGATTCCGCCCATGACTTGCATGGAATTATGGACCACCTTCTGACAGGATTCCGTAATAAACTTCTTGCTCTGCGACACCATCCGGCGAATAAGGTTCATATCCGCACGCTCATCTACCGCTCGCGCTGTCGCGTAAGCCATGGCGCGCGCCGCATCGAGCAGCATCACCGCTTCAGCAATCTGAAAACTGACGCCTTCAAATGTGTTGATGACCTGACCGAATGCTTTGCGCCGGGAGGTATAATTCGTGGCAATTTCCAGCGCCGGACGCGCCGCGCCAATGGTCATGGCTGCTGTTCCCAGGCGCTCCGGAATCATCATGGTATTGAACACGGCATTGGCGCCCTGCACTTTCCCGACGACATTGGCCTTGGGAACTTTCACATCTTTAAAAATGATCCGACCCGTGCCGCCGCCGCGACAGCCCATCAGGCCATACAGATATTTGACTTCAACACCTTCCGTCCGGTCAACAATGAAACAGGTGATGGCGTCCTGAGGTTTGGCATCAGGATGTGTTTTCGCATAGACGAGAAAAAAGTCCGCGCCTTCCGCACCGACGATAAAGCGCTTCTGGCCGTTGAGCAGATAGTAATCCCCACGGTCTTCGGCTTTGGTCGTCGCCCCGAAGAAATCCGATCCGCCGCGCGGTTCGGTCAGGCACTCCGCCGCGAAAAGGTCGCCGCGTAAAAGCGGTTTGACGTATTTTTCTTTTTGCTCATCCGTGCCGTGCAGAATAATCGCATCGCAAACCAACTCCGCGCCCACGCCGAACACACAGGCAAATTCATAACCAATCACACCGACCTCTTCCATGACCATGCAGGTCGTCACCCAGTCCATGCCCCTTCCGCCCCATTTTTCCGGATAGCGGCAGCCCATCAGATTCCGCTGGGCGGCTTCGCGCAAAAACTCTTTGGGAAATTTGATAGTATCCGTATCCATGTCCAGAATCATCTGGCGTGGAATGCCTTTGACAAAATCGCGCACTTCGTCCCGGATTTTTATCTGCTCCTTCGTCAACATATACTCAAACATGGTTTCCTCCCTTATCATGCGACGGCTTAAGCCTTGTATCACCGCACCGTTTTGGGGTATTATAACAGAAAAATACCCTGATGCGTATAAATAAGGACTGGTTCAGCGTAAAAACCCGCTTGACTATTGTCCGGCATTGTGATCATGCTCCTTTTCAGAGCGTGCTATTTTTAGAATACGGACTATCTTTTAATCAATGAGACGCAACCACCGGAACCGCTTTTTGCCCTGGTGGTTTTTTGTTTACCGCTCGGCGATGACGACATGAACTATGAAAAGTCGCAGGCGCTATCGATAAACCAGGTTAGAACCAGTGCCTGGCAGGTGAGGCATACAGGCCCTCCCTTCAACCTTCCTTCTCAATCAGGAGCTGGATGGGGGTGATGACGATGCTTTGTGGAACCCCACGGGGGAACGAAGGTTTAACATATGCCAAACCATTGGCATAAAGAGAAAGGGAACTAAAATGAACAAGAATTTGTATGTCGGCAACCTGTCTTTCAAAGTCACGGATGAAGATTTGAAGACAAACTTTGCGGAAGCCGGCGAAGTCGCCTCCGCGTCCATTATTAAAGACAAATTTACCGGCCAGTCCAAAGGGTTCGGCTTTGTCGAAATGAAAACAGAAGAAGGCGCCACTCAGGCCATTCAGAAATTTAACGGCGGCATGCTGGACGGCAAGGCCATTACCGTCAACGAAGCCAGACCGAAGAAGGAGTTTGGCGCCGGCGGCGGCGGTGGAAACCGGGGCGGCGGTGGCGGTGGATACCGGGGCACCGGTGGTGGTGGTGGAAACCGTGGCGGCGGCAGCAGGTACTAGCATCCGCTAAAAAATTGAATTACTGCTAAAAAAAGAGCGGAAGGCTTTTCCACACAAACCTTCCGCTCTTTCTTTATTTGCTCGAATGAATATACTCGGTAATCTTTGCGGCGATGGTTTTTACGACAAATTCAAATTCATCAACGTCCTTATCCAAAAGCGTCATGCGGAAACCTAAAAGCGGTGAGAAAAATGAAGTCAGCGGCACCACACAGATGCCGGTAGCCGCCAGCAGATAGTAAACAAACCGCTTGTCGTACTCAATGTCATTGGTGATGCTTTCCACATAACTGCGTATTTCCGGTTTCTCGATCGACAGGAATTGCCGTTCGTTGAGCACCGACTCGTTAAAGATAACCGTATTGTAAAATGCACCATTGGTTTTATTGGCGATCAGAAAAGGAACATCCTTCAAGATGCCATAGGCAATGGCCGAGAGTTTTTCATAGTGCTGCGTGCGCTGGCGCAAATAATTTTTATATTCCGGATGCGTCATGATCCGCGGGATCGCCATCTGCGGCAGCGTGGTGGAGCATACTTCCGACATCTTCTGATGCAAAATGGTATTGATGAAACGGGCAAATATCGGGTCTTTGTCCGCGTTATACACTTCCATCCAGCCACAGCGCGCGCCTGGCCAGGGCGCTTCTTTGGATATGCTCTTCATGGCAATAGCGGGAACATCGCCGATAAGGTCGCCGATCGGAACGGTCGTTTTACCATTATAGACGATATTGATATAGGTCTCATCGGAAATGATAAAAAGATCATTTTCTCTGGCAATCCGGACAACATGTTGGAGCGCCTCCACCGGATAGACAAAACCGGTGGGATTATCGGGATTAATAATTAGAATACCAACGATCGCTTTGTGACTTTTAACTTTCTGTTCCAGTTCTCTCAGGTCAGGATGCCAGTTGTTATAAGGGTTCATCCGATACGTATTGGATGGAAAAGAAGCGTGTAGCACTTCCGCCATAAAGTGCGTGGAATAAGTCGGCTCCGGCATGATCATGCGGGCGTCCACCTGAATGGAGCTATAGGCACGGGCAATGGCATCGCCCAGACCATTGAAGAAAATGATATCTTCGGATGTAATTTGAATTTTCCCGCGAGCATTCACGCAGTCGGCAAGAAAAGTGCGAGTGGCATCAATGCCCTTGGTTGGAGAATAGGCGTAGGAGATGTCATCTTTTAATATATCGATCAAAACCTCTTTCATCCAATCGGGAATTTTTTCCCCTTTTTGCACCGGATCGCCAATATTTTCCCAGATAATCTTTTCAACACCGAGTTCCTGAAGCCTTTTGGCAATGGGCACGAGGTTACGAATTTCATAAGTCAACCCGCTGCCGCCACGTGAAATTTCAAAACGCATAAGTTACTTAACTCCTTAGATATTTGTATAGCGATCCATAATACATATTTTTAAATTTATCCAGAGTTTTTTAAGTAGGATGATGTTTGCGGGCAGGGCGATCATTTTCTAAAGGACAAAAAGACCTTTTCGTGATAGTTGAGGCGAATAATAAAAAACAAAAGGACACAGATTATGGAAGACACAAAGACTTTTGCCGAAATGTTCGAGGAATCCTACGCCACCCCCAAGCGTTTTTCCGTGGGAGAAAAAGTAGAGGCGACGATTGTAAAAATTTCTCCGGAATGGATTTTTATTGATCTGGGCGCCAAAAGCGAAGGCTACATTGACAAAAAAGAATTCCTCGATGACGCGGGCAATCTGACCATTAAAGAAGGCGACACCGTCACCGCCTACTTCCTTTCATCACGTCACAGCGAAAGACTCTTTACCACCAAGCTGCTGGCACGCAAAAGCGTGGATGAATTTTTAGTCAACGCCTATCAAAATGAGATTCCTCTCGAAGCCATCGTTGAAAAAGAAATTAAAGGCGGTTTCTCCGTAAAAATCAGCGCCAGCGCGAGCGGCTTTTGTCCCTACTCGCAAATGGACAGAAAAAGAATCGATAATGCCGTAGATTATGTCGGCAAAAAATTCGATTTCATTGTCATAGAATATGGAGAGAATGGCCGAAAGATCGTCCTGTCGCGCCGCCCGTTGCTTGAAAAAATTGAAGAGGAGAAAAAATCCGCTCTGAAAGACTCACTGCAAAAAGGCATGACGGTGCAAGGCATCGTAACCTCCGTGCGCGACTTCGGCGCGTTTGTCGATATCGGCGGCGTGCAGGCGCTTCTACCCGTTTCAGAAATGACCTGGGGCAGAGTGGAAGACACCCGATCGCTCTATAAGCCGGGTGACACCATTGAAGCCGTCATCATCAACCTGGATTGGGAAAACGACCGCGTGACTTTATCCTTCAAGGATACACTCCCTGATCCGTGGAATGACGTTGTCCAAAACTACATCGAAGGCAGCATTCACAGGGGCAAGGTGTCGCGGCTGACGGATTTCGGGGCGTTTATCACACTGGAAGCGGGCGTGGATGGGCTTTTGCATATCTCCAAACTGGGCAAAGGAAAAAAGATCAAGCACGCTCAGGACATCCTGTCCAAGGATCGCGAAATCGACGTGAAGATCGAAAAGATCGACCACGAGAATAAAAGAATATCGCTGGATCTGGCTACAAGCAGCGAGGACAAGAAAGGCTTGTCGGAAGAAAAAGACGACTATCAGAGCTATATGCCCAAAGCGCCTGCAACAATGGGCACGTTCGGTGATCTGCTGAAAAAGGCCAAAATAAAGAAGTGACGGTGTAAAAGTTATGGGTTTAATCCGTTTGTTGATGAGCGATCCGGCAGCCTTTGTCATGCTGGCCGTGTTGCTTTTGTATTCCGTTATCTTGCATGAAGTAGCGCATGGCTGGGTAGCCTACCGAATGGGCGACGCCACGGCCAAATGGCTGGGCCGGCTGACGCTCAATCCGCTCAAGCACCTTGATCCTATCGGCTCGCTGATGCTTTTAATTGTCGGTTTCGGCTGGGCCAAACCAGTCCCGGTCAATCTGGAAAATATTCCCGCCCCGCAAAGACGGAAGGGATTGATTCTGGTTTCCGCCGCAGGCGTGACGGCCAACATCATCATCGCTTTTTTCGCGCTGCTTTTATGGCGGCTGATTTCTCCCGAACCGGGCAGCATGGTTTATCAGGTGCTCTATTTGCTGTCATACATCAACATCTTGCTGGCCGCATTCAATCTTATACCTATACCGCCGCTGGACGGCTCAAAAATTCTGATGGGTTTCACGCCGGAATCATTCAACCGCGTGCTGTATCAAATCGAACCTTTCGGTTTTTTTATTGTGCTGGGCCTGCTGCTTCTGGGCGCGCTCAACCCTGTGATTGACGTGTTCCAATACGGCATTTTAACTTTTATATCTTTATTTTTACCTGCATAAGCAAAAGAAAGGGGGAAATACTATGGTGACATTTTCCGAGATTTTACAGAAAAGACGGGCGATCCGGGATTTCGAGGCGAGAGAGGTTCCCGCAAAAATGATCGACGAAATCCTTCAGGAATCGACGCTGGCGCCGTCCGCCAGCAACAATCAACCCTGCCGTTTTGTCGTGGTCCACTGCCGCAAAACGATCAAGGCCCTGTCTGACGAGAACAAGGCCAATCTCCTCAGTGATCATGCCGAAAAAAAGATCAATCTCAATCCCGACTATGTTACGTTTCTTCAAAACGAGAATTTCAATGTGTTTTACAATGCGTCCTGCGTCATTTATATCGTTGGGGCAAAGTCAGTGGGTTCGCTGGATGTGGATTGTGCGCTTGCCGCAAGCTACATCATGTTTTCTGCGGCAGCCCGGAGCATGGGCACATGCTGGGTTGCCCTGGGCGCGAATATCCGCGATTCCAAATTGAGAGCTGAACTGGGCATTCCCGACAACTACCGGATTGTCGCGCCGATCATTCTGGGCTATCCCAAAGCAATTCCCGCGCCGTCCGAACGGCACGCGCCGAATATTCTTCGCGTGATCGCTGAAGCACGTTGATAACGGACTAAAGGTTTGCAGCCAGCGTTTTTAATCCGGCGGCGGCATCTTTTGTCCAGTGGATACGGATAATCTTGCGGCCTTTATCCAAAAGCGCAAGTCTGTCTGCCTCAGCCTGAGCGGCTTTAAGCTCTCCAAAAGTCAGCGAGGAGTCGGGGCTGCCAAGCGCATCGGGAATATCCAGATCTGATTTGTTTTCAGAGGTGAGCTGAACAAACAGGCCGCGGCCGGCATCGCCTTTGTGCAACTGGCCTGACGAATGCAGATAGCGGGGGCCATAGCCGACCGTTACAGCTATGCCGTATTTGCGGGAAATCGCCGTCCGCAACTCACCCAGCGCTTCGTCGATCTGCGGCGACGGGCTTAAATAAACCTGCAACCCCACATAGGCGTTTGCCGCCGCTCGCGAAAGGAATTGTGCCAGCGCAACGGAAACGGTCGTCCCGGAAATATCACCGTAAACTTCACAGTCACCGGCGGTAAGCGACGGTTGCACCTTCGGCCATGCCTTATTATTTTTGAATTCCGCAATCATCCGGTTCGTGTGCTTCTTGGTCGCTTCGACATCCGGTTGATCAAATGGGTTAATTCCCATGAGATGAGCGGCAACAGCCGTTGCCATTTCCCACAGAAACATTTGACCGCCCAGATCATACGCATCGCTAATCCGAATTTTCAGGATGGGATGCCCGGCGGTCGCCAGTTGGGTTATCCGTGAATTCCATTCGTCCCGGTCATGATGAAAAATGACAAAGACCCGGTCTTTTCCGTAAGCGCTTACGTCCATCTGCGGTTCGTTCAATACCGGCAGAATTCCCTTGCCCTCTTTGCCGGTGCTCTCCGC
>CAYGNV010000083.1:2753-9327 GCA_964351355.1 uncultured Smithella sp. | reverse complement strand
CTACGGCGGGGTATCCTCGTAAAGTTGTTTCACTTTGTCATCAGATTTTACTCAGGCTGATTATTAGCGGTAAAAGTAGAGCAGGCTGGTTTCTGGTGAGAAGCTGTGCAAGCAAGACAAACGGGCTGACATCCAGACGAGTCACATGGACCATGCTGAGCTTCCTGCTGAAATCCAGGCGAGTCACCTGGGCGACGCTGAGCTTCCTGGTGTTGGCTGTCCTGCTTATTTCCACCGCCTTTTATTTCAATAAATCAAAGAACCATGACAATCAGATTCAAAATCAGCCCGTCTTATCGGGCATTGACATCCATAAAGGAGAATCTTTTATTGCACCTCCCGCGGAGATGGACAGTGTGAAAACTTCTGAGAATACGCCACCTCCCACAGAGATGGTCAATGTTAAACCTTCTGAGACAATAACATCTCCCGCAGAGATGGATAGCGTTAAGACTTCCGATAAAATACCTGATTATCTTGGCAAAATAGCATTCAAACATAGAATGACCATCTGGCAAGTTCTTCACATTGTTTACGGAGAGTTCAATCCAGAGATCAAACAGTTATTCCTTGCCGCCAATCCTCAGATAAAAGACGTTGATTACATCCGTGCAGGCGCCGTAATTCGAGTGCCCTCAATACCAGAGAAAGCCCGTCCACTGAAAAAGGACACGATCATTGTTTCGCTGGAGAACAGCAAAGAGCTGAAAACCATCTATTATTCATTTATCGAAAAAAAAGATATAGTCTATATGCCCGCGCTGCTATTTCTTTCTTTCTGGAATAAACGGGAAGGCACACAATTCGCGATTGCCCTGGATGAGCGCTTTGCGAGTATTGAAGCGGCCAGAGATGCTATTCGTCGCTTACCCGCAGAACTTGCCGCCTCTGCTCAAATATTATCGCAACGGGATGGCGACATTGTTTTTTTTAACAAAAAATTTTTACAGTAACGGAGAAAAACTTGTCTCGGAGGTTTGAATGCAGACCAAAAAACGCATAGGTGAAATGCTGATTGAAAACGGTCTTATTACTGAAGATCTTCTGCAGCAGGCCCTTATTGCTCAAAGGAAAGCCGGTTTAAGGCTGGGTCAATATCTCACACGTCATGGAGTTGTGAACGAACAGCAGATTATTGATATGTTGAGTCAGCAACTCAAGATTGCCAAATATCATCCCGATGATTATCCGCTGGATATGGAGTTGGCCCGCTACATTCCCATCGAAATCGCACAGAAACATCAAATTGCGCCCCTCAGAAAGAAGGGAAGGCTTCTGACCGTAGCCATTGTTGACCCTCTGGATATTAACGCGCTGGATTACATAGAAGTTCTGACCAACTCGGAAGTTGAGCCCGTGGTTTGTTCAGAAAGAGAGCTTGGTCAGCTGATCAGCTCTCTCTATGGCTCGCAGTCCGGCCTGGGCAGCATCATGGAAAGTATGGAAAGTATGGAAATCAACGAAGGCCAGGAAGAAGCCGCGGCGGATAAAGAAGAAGTGCAAGTGGCAGCCCTGCAGGACATGGCGGGTGAAGCGCCGGTCGTTCGTCTGGCCAATTCCATCTTTGCGCAGGCTATCCGGGACGGCGCCAGCGATGTCCATATCAGCCCGCAGCAGAATACCGTTCAAATGCGTTTTCGGATTGACGGCAAGATGATCGAAGTTCCGTCGCCTCCCAAAACCTTGTTCCTGCCTATTGTTGCGCGCATCAAAATACTGGCCAATATGGATATTACGATGTCCCGGGTCCCTCAGGACGGTCGGTTTACCCTGAAAATGAACGATAAAGAAATCAACGTGAGGGTTTCCGTTATTCCAACCATATACGGAGAAAATGTTGTTTTGCGCCTGTTGGACATGAGTGGTGGAATATATACGCTGGATCGCCTGGGTATGATTCCTTCGGATAGAGAAAAGATAGAAGTCATGAGCAGAAAACCTTATGGATTAATTTTGAGCACCGGTCCGACCGGCAGCGGAAAAAGCACAAGCCTTTATTCTATTCTTAATGCCATTAACAAACCGGATATCAACATCATGACACTGGAAGATCCCGTCGAATACCGGGTTAACAACGTCCGCCAGGTTCAGTTAAACAGGAAAGCCGGAATGACTTTTGCCAGTGGATTGCGATCCATTCTCCGTCAGGATCCGGATGTGATTATGGTTGGTGAAATCCGCGATTCCGAAACAGCGGCCATTGCCGTTCAGGCGGCTCAAACCGGACACCGTGTTTTGAGCACAATCCATACAAATGATGCTGCCGGGGCCATCACCCGTTTCGTTGATATGGGAATTGAACCTTTTTTGATTTCCTCAGTCCTGCTGGTTTCCTTTGCCCAAAGATTGTTGCGTACAGTATGTCCGTATTGTAAAGAATCATATCAACCTTCCCAAAGTGCTTTAGCGGCTCTGGGCATTACTGCGGAAGAAGAAAAAAATGCCAATTTCCAACGTGGCAAAGGCTGCTACCAGTGCAAAAACACAGGCTATAAAGGAAGAACGGGACTTTTTGAAGTTCTGGTGAACAACGATATGGTCCAGGATATGATACTGAAGAGATATTCAAATCAGGCAATCACAAAAGCTGCCGTGGATGCAGGCATATTGAGGACCCTTAGAGAAGATGCCGCCGCCAAGGTAATGAGTGGAATTACCACGCTGGAAGAGGCTGCTTCGGCTGTTATGATCTGAGGTGAAAAAACATGGCTAACTATATTTATTCGGCAATCAATGAAACGGGTAATACGGTCTCCGGTTCGATAGAAGCGGAAACAGAAAACGTGGTTAATTCCATATTAGCTTCACGCAATTTGATCCCCATCAAAATTGCAATGGAAGACAAGAACAAAACCAGCATTTCATCATGGATGTCCTTGCGCTTCGGCGGATCAGTTAAAACAAAAGATTTGATCCTCTTTACAAAACAGTTCCGTTCTATGATGCAGGCCGGCGTCCCTATCATCAGGTTACTGCAGGTTCTGGAGAACCAGACACAGGACAAAACACTCAAAAAAGTCGTTGCGTCAATGGGCCATGATATCAAGGAAGGTTTAACGCTTAATGCGGCCATGAAGAAATTCCCATCTATTTTTTCGCCTCTTTTTCTCAGCATGATCCATGCCGGCGAAGTGAGTGGTTCTGTTCCCGAAATCCTCGATCGTCTCATCGATATTATCGAACACGAAGCCAAAATCAAATCGGATATTAAATCTGCCCTGCAATATCCGATTACGGTTTTAATCGCTCTGGGGATCGCTTTTTTTGTCCTCCTGACTTTTGTCATCCCTAAGTTTGTTGACATATTTGCCCAAGCGAAAATTACTCTGCCCCTGCCGACCAAAATTGCCATGCTTCTCTATCAGGGATTGGCCGATTACTGGTATCTTATTATGATTGGTCTGGCGGCCTTGATCGTCGGTTTGCGGTTCTATTTCAAAACTGCGGACGGACGCTACCTGCTGGATGCTTTTTTGCTGAAAATGCCGCTTTTCGGTCCCTTGTTTCAAAAAGCGGCAATGTCCCGATTTTCCAGTATTTTTGCTATTATGCAGGCCAGCGGTGTTCCCGTGATGAAAACCATGGAAGTTATCTCCGATACAATCGGCAATACGGCAATCTCCCGTGAATTCGACCGTGTCCGCGACCGGATACAGGAAGGGCAGGGAATTTCCGGGCCGCTCAGTTCGGCAAAATACTTTACCCCGATGGTCGTGGACATGGTGGCCATTGGCGAAGAATCAGGCAATATTGAAGAAATGATGCGGCAGGTATCTACTCATTATGACGACGAAGTCAGCTATGCGGTGAAGGGTCTTTCCGATGCCATTGGTCCGATTTTAATGGTCGGCCTGGCGGCGGTGGTCGGTTTTTTTGCCATGGCTATCTTTTTGCCTATGTGGGATTTGACGAAGATGGTTAAATAGTAAGATACCGGAGCTTGTGAATAAAATAAATACATCAATCAGGCAAAAATATGATTTATTTATTGCGATGGTTGTGGTACATGGTGAGCGGGTATGGGCATAAAGTGATCAAATAAGAAAATGAAAAAACAGTCAATTTGAGAATCAAGGAGGAAGCAAATGAGAAAAACAATTAAAAATGAAAAAGGTTTTACGCTGATCGAAATCATTGCAGTGCTGGTTATTTTAGGTATTTTGGCTGCAGTGGCCGTGCCGAGGTATATGGACATGCAAACGGAATCCAGGGCAAAGGCTGTAGAAGGCGCTATTGCTGGATTCAAATCAACGGCAACGATGGAATATTCAAAAGCCTTGCTGACAACGCCTTCAACAACGGTGTATACGCCGACCAGTCCTATTGTCGTAGGGGATTTCTCGGGTACGATTACAAATGCTGCCGGAGCGGTAACTGTGACAATAACAGCTGGACCAAGCTGGTGGAGTTCTTCCATTGCTGGCAATTCAGCCAGCTTTAGGATATATTAATTTTAATATTGTCGTGCCAGGTTCATATTAGCTTCTGCAGATTTTCTGCTGGAAAAACACGGCTGACAAGGCAAGGATACGAAAAAAAGATAGCTGATCATCAATGATCGGCTATCTTTTTTTGCTGGCTTTAGTATGAAAAGTATTGAGTTCAAACTGCCGCCCATTTTTACAAACGCAATTATTTTATGTGTGATAGCGGGGCTGACCGTTTTTTTTTACTGGAATATTCAAGATCATCAGTTTCTGAATTTTGATGATAATGTATATGTATCAGCAAATCCTTATGTAAAAAATGGATTTAGTCTCGAAAACATTAAATGGGCTTTCACCTTCACGGGTATTTCCTACTGGCATCCTTTGCCCTTGCTTTCCCATATGCTGGATTGCCAGCTTTTCGGCGTCAAGCCGGGGCCTCATTTGCTCGTAAATTTGGCCATTCATGTTTTTAATGCCCTCTTGTTGTTCCTCATTGTATTGAGAATGACCGGGGCTCAGTTCAAGGCGGCGTTCATTGCCTTGTTGTTTGCTCTTCACCCCCTGAACGTCGAATCCGTCGCCTGGCTTGCAGAAAGAAAAACGGTATTGAGCACCTTATTCTTATTTGGTGCGATTTATACTTACCTTTCTTATACGGAGAAAAAGGAAAAGTGGAAGTATTTTTTAATATTGGGTCTTTATGCTTGCGGCTTAATGAGCAAACCCGCTATTCTTACTTTTCCAGTCCTTCTTTTATTGCTGGACTATTGGCCACTGAAAAGATTTGAGAGAGCGTCTGCAATTCATGATGAAAGCGCCACTGTTGTTTCCAAACCCGTAAATAGATTTATTTCCTTCTGCAAATCGGATGTGGGCAGGATTATCGCAGAAAAGCTGCCCTTTCTCATTCTTTCACTGGGTTCAGTATGGATAACCATGATGTCCGTTTTGCACAGTCGTTTTCTCATTACCCATGAACTTGTTCCAGTTTTCTTGAGAATTTACAATTATTTTGTCTCCATCACGCAATATTTGCAATATATTGCATGGCCGGTTCATTTATCCATCTTTTACCCCTTTCCTAAAACATTTATCCTTTTACATTTTTTAGCAGCATTTTCATTCGTCGTTTCAATAACGATTCTAACTTTCATGATGAGGGAAAAAAGGCCTTGGCTTATGATCGGATGGTTCTGGTTTCTTATTGCCATGTTACCGGCCAGCGGTTTGATACAGGCCGGCCTTTGGCCTGCCCTTGCCAACCGGTTCATGTACCTTCCCATGATTGGTATTTTTATCATGATAATCTGGGAAGCGGACGACAGGCTGAAAGGTCGTTATTCTCAATTTTTAAAAGTCACGCTATACGTCGCTATGCTATTTTATTTTGCATTTTTAACCAGGACTCAAAATATGTATTTTTCCAACAGTTTTGCTATATTTAGCAGGTGCCTTGAAGTTGCAGGAGATAATACACTCGCGTTTAATAACCTGGGTGAGGCACTGGCGTCTTTGGGCAGAACAGATGAAGCCATTGTTTATTTTACAAAAAGCATCAAGCGTGATCCGAAACAAGCGACTTCTTACCATAACTATGGGACTTGTTTGGTCGCGAAAAATAACGACGAGGAAGCCATTGTTTATTTCCAAAAGGCAATTGCATTAAATCCGAATTTGATAAACCCCTATATACATTTGAGTCTCATTCAGAGCCGCGCAGGCCATGATGCTGAGGCGGTAAAATTCATAACGAAGGCTCTGGATATTGATCAAAACAACCTGGATGCCCGCAATAATTTCGGGATTATTCTGGCCAAGCAGGGTAAATATGAAGAAGCGATTTCTCATTTTTTATTTGTAATAAAAAGAGATCCCGGCAGCGTGCCGGCAAGGTTAAATTTAGCACAGGCCTATCAAGATGCAGGTCTCTATAACGAAGCCATGGTCCAGTATGAAACGCTCAATAAGATTATAAAGGATAACAAGGGATATGTTTATTATGGGATGGCCGGCGTTTACTCACAGCAAAAAAACTATGAGGACTGTGCAGCGTATCTTGAAATTTCCCTGAAAGAAGGTTTCGATGTTTTGAAAATCATGAAATCAGACAATAGATTCAAAAATTTCCGGAAAACGCCGGCTTA
>CAYGNV010000083.1:0-2653 GCA_964351355.1 uncultured Smithella sp. | reverse complement strand
CAGTCTCTCCATCAGATTTAATAACCTTGCCGGCGTTTGTGGATGCATAAAATCAAACGGCTTTATGCAAACATCAACAAATCCATAACGACACAACTGGTTTGCAATTTGCCATCTGAAAAAAGCCGTCTCATCGGGAGAATCGCCAGCCCTGCGTTTTATAGAAGGCACATTCTTGATCAGGGCCACCTGCGGATTCATCATGTTCGGCTCCGTAAATATCATTTGACCACCGGGCTTTAATATTCTGCTAAATTCCTTCAGCGCAGAATCTACTTCAAGATGATGGAGAGATGAACTGCCTACGATAAAGTCAAAACTACCGGATTTAAACTTTGTTTCATAAGCGTTGCCCACGATGAAATTGACATTGACAGAGGAAACCCTCTCCTTCGCTTTTATAATCAAGGCATCCGAAATATCGATGGCTACAATGGTATTGCCGGTGCGGGCCAATTCTTCTGTGAAAAGCCCGGTCCCACAACCGATCTCAAGAACAAGACTTTTATGATTGCCCAGACATTCTGTGAACAAACGGCATCTTCTGGCCCATCTCCTTTTGCCGGCAGGTGAGGACCAGTTCCATATCTCTTCACCATGTTCCCTGATGTATTCACCGTGCCGGATCTCATTTTGTATCCTTTCGTCCTTAACCATGTCCGATCCTCTGTCAATTTATGTGAACTTGATCCTTCTGGCAGCAAAGATAACCATGCGCAGCAGCAACCAGCCGTGGCTCCAGCGCCGGATGTTCGTTGCGCCGTAGGTGCGCGCCCGATAGCGGATGGGCAGATCGACAATTTTCAGTCCCAGCTTGGCCGCGCCAAAAATCAAATCATAATCACCGAAAGGATCGAAATCGCCAAAGTACGACCGGTTGGTCGCGATCAATTCATAGTCACGCTTGGTAAGCACCTTGGTGCCGCAAAGGGTATCCTTGATCGGTTGACCGAGTAGCCAGGAAAATGCCAGACTGAAGAACTTGTTCCCCAGGAAGTTGAAAAAACGCATGGCCTCGTCTTCCATGGGATAGACCAGCCGAACCCCATTGATAAATTCCCCCCGGCTGGCATGCAGAGCTTCATAGAAACGGGGAAGATCTTCCGGCGGCACGGTCATATCGGCATCGAGAATCATCAGCACAGCACCCCGGGCTTTTGCAAATCCCAAGCGCACAGCGTCGCCTTTTCCCGCGCCACTCTGGCGATGGATCTGGCTTTTTCTCTCCGGGTGTTCAGCGATTGCTCGTTGGATTGCTTCATAGGTGTCATCCTGAGAATGCCCTTCCACAAAAACAAGCTCCGTACCACCCCCCATCTCCGGCGTACGGGTAAAAATATCAGCAATATTTCCCGCTTCGTTGCATGCAGGCACAATCACGGAAACAAGGGGTTTATCCGGCGGTGTTTCCGGACAGGGACGCGCTATGAGGAAGTTGGTCATGGCAAAGAGCTTAAAAGGCCACAGCCTGACTAAAACCTTGTTGCACATTCGACCAATCAATGGCGTGCGAATTGGCCACAAGACTTCCTGCCAGGAACGGATAACTTCGAAACCCGAAAGATTCAAAAGATCCGTCACATCCTCCACCGTCAGCCAGTTCTGTGCCAGCCTTGGTTTGGCCAGCCCCAGTTTTGCCGCGATGATCAGCGGCAGTTCCCAGACGCGACTGTATGAGTTGATGATCAGCCTTGTTCTTGGTTGACAGAGACGTGATATCTGTTCAAAGGCCTTCTGCACGTCCCAGAGATCATCGATCAGATCAGAAAGGATAATGACATCTAAGGGCCCCGTAAGTCCGCTCAGATCGTGACTGTCCGCTTCGAAAAATTCAAGTTCCGGATGGGCAATTCTGGCGCGCTTCACCATCTCCGGTGAAAAATCTACACCCACGCCACGCGATGGGTGCAGGGAAGCCAGCAAATTCCCTTGTCCGCAGCCGATTTCCAGTATCCGCTGCTTTGGCGCCACCCAGAAGCGATAAACCTGCGCCAATCGCTCATGGTATCCTCTGTTCCATCCCGTCCAGGAATCCACCTTGCGAGCGATCGCATCCCAATGATCGCATCGTACCCTCTTGTATGAATCAAATCCGCTATCGTTTGTTGTCACGACTTGCCTTTTTCTTTTGAACTTATGGATTTTATGTCCGGGACTGCCGCCCTTCACAAGTGAATTTATTTTTAAAAGGATTGACGGATTTTGTCAATTGAATTGTCGGAATATCCGTTGCCGGAGTACTAATTGACTTTTCTTGATGATGTGTTATGAGTGAAAACCCGGAAGGGGTAAAGGTTTATCGCTTAAGGAGGTTCATGTGAATATTACGGTTAAAAAAGGAAATCTTGCCGATACGAAAACTCAGGCTGTCATATTGGCCCTTTGTGAAGGTGAAAAGACATTTTCCGAATTGGTTTCACACATCGATCAAAAAACCGGCGGACAGCTTAGCGATCTTCTGAAAAGCGGAGATTTTGAGGCAAAGCCGTCGCAGGTGTCCGTGATTTATACCCGGTCACTTCCGGCAAAAAGAATTGCGCTGGTGGGTCTGGGCAAGAAAAGTGAACTGAATCTGGAAAAAATCCGCAACGCTTTTGCCCGTGTCATGCAGCATCTGCGCGGCTTGAATATTAAAGACGCGGCAACAACCATT
>CAYGNV010000082.1:0-9690 GCA_964351355.1 uncultured Smithella sp. | reverse complement strand
GACCTTATTCTCATCGCAACGGCCCATGATGAGTATCGGAAAATCGATTTCACGTCACTCGGCCTTCCTGTCGTCGATACCCGTAATGTGATCCAAGACACAGACCCTTCATTATTTTATCGTGCATAACAGAGAAACGGTTGAACCTAGAACATTGGACAATGCCTCTTATGGATTTCATCGATCTTAAAACCCAGCAACAAAGAATCATGGCGCAATTGGATGCAAATTTTCATCGGAAGGCAATCCGGCAAAACAGAACGGCTTGACGTCCGAATGTGGTGAAAAGCTACGCTTAATTACTTAAATCTTAATACTTAAAACTTAATTACTTAACTACTTAAACCTATTTTTCCAGGAGTCCCCATGACAGCCACTTATGAAAAAGGAAAGCTTTACCAGCTTGACCTGAGCCAGCTCCAGGCTGATCCCAACCAGCCCCGGAAGTACATGGATCCACAGACCCTGCAGGATCTGGCCGCGTCGATTGCCCAGCACGGCGTGTTGATGCCCATTTTGTTCCGAGCCGCCCCCAATCCCGCTCATCCTGAGCCTGTCGAAGGATGCCCCCTTTTAATAGTTGCCGGCGAGCGCCGCGTCGAGGCCTCGAAAAAGGCGGGCCTGACCACCATCCCTGCCATCCTCGTCGAGGACAAGTTCAGCGAAATCGCATTGGTAGAGAACCTGCTCCGCCAGGACCTCACCGCCGTAGAGGAGGCCGAGGCCCTCGATCGCCTCATGAAAGAGGAGAGCTACACTCAGGAGCAGTTGGGCGGCATCATCGGCAAGGCGCGCACCACCGTCACAGACATCCTCACCCTCACCCGCCTGCCCCAGGAAATCCGGGACGAGTGCCGCGGCAACACAGCCGTGACCCGCAAGACCCTGATCGCCATCGCCCGCAAGAAACAGGACCGCGGCATGGTTACGGCCTGGAACAAAGTCAAGGAAAAGCTGGCGAAAGAGGCGGCCGGCGGCCAGCGCAAGGTGCGCACCACGCCCACTCCCGCAGCCCACCGAGATTGGGTGGACAAGACCAACGCCAAGCTCACGACCATCGATCCTGCCGCTTGGTCGCCGGAAGAGATTACCGCCTTTGCCACCTCTCTGGGCGAACTAAAGAAAACCATCCTGGCGCTGTTGAAAGTCAAACCTGCAACCCTGGCTTAAGAATATAACTCAGGATTGAAACTCTCAGCACTCAGTCCTCAGCACACAGCACTATTTTTTTGGCCCTGTTAAAAACCAAAACGACGGCAAACCTGGCCTAAAAATCGGTAGGCAAAACTTTTCATGCATCGTTATTTTCTAAATAATATCATATATTTGCGAATGCCGGTTGACCGGCATACCCCCAAAAAACGGAGCCGCCCATGACCTCTAACTCTTCGCCCCTAATTCAGCACTCAGCACTTTTATGCACTTGTCTTAATGACAGGTCGCCCCGTCGTCATCATCGACTGCTTCGGCCTTCTCGACGACACCGCTATCCGCCGCTATTTCGAACTCGGCTGCGCAGTGAAGTGCCTCGGCCGTGGACACGTGAAACGGATTAAAGATACAATACAAAGCAAGAGGTGAAATAAATGGAATTTTGCGATTTGGCTGCCCAACAGCGGCGCATCAAAGAACAACTTGACCGAAACATTCAGAAAGTTCTCAAGCATGGAAGCTATATCATGGGGCCGGAAGTGAAAGAACTGGAGCAGAAACTGGCCTCATATGTGGGTATAAAGCACGCCATCGGCTGCGCCTCGGGAACGGACGCCCTTCTCATGGCTCTCATGGCCTACGGCGTCGGTCCGGGTGATGCCATCTTTACAACGCCGTTTACATTTATTGCCACAGCGGAAGTTATCAGCCTGTTGGGCGCTACACCCGTCTTTGTCGATATTGATCCCCAAACGTTCAATATCGATCCTAAAAAACTGGCACTGGCCATCCAAGCCGTAAAAACGAACGATCCATCCATTCACCCTTTGCCAAACGTTGAACCTAGAACTTTGAACGTTGAACTCACGCCAAAAGGCGTAATCCCCGTTGACCTCTTCGGTTTACTTGCTGACTACGACACCATTTCCGTAATTGCAGAAGAACACGGACTCTTTGTCATTGAAGACGCTGCGCAATCATTCGGTGCAAAACACAAAGATAAAATGTCCTGCTCATTCGGCGATATTGCCTGCACGTCTTTTTTCCCGGCCAAGCCCTTGGGCTGCTATGGCGATGGCGGTATGTGTTTTACCAATGACGATCATCTGGCGGAAGTGATGGCATCCATTCGTGTGCACGGAAAAGGCTGCCATAAATATGACAATGTTCGCATCGGCATCAATGGCCGCCTTGATACTCTGCAGGCAGCCATTCTTCTGGCAAAGTTTGATATTTTCCCCGAGGAAGTGGATCTCCGCAATCAGGCCGCCACCCGCTACACCGACTTACTATCCACAATCCACCATACACCGTCCACTATAGACGATAGCTCCTCACTCCTAACGCCTCACATACCTCAGGGCTACACCAGCGCCTGGGCTCAATACTCGCTTCTGGCCCAAGATGAAGAACATCGCACGGCCCTATTGAAGAAACTGCAGGGCAATAAGATTCCCACGGCGATTTATTACCCCAAACCCCTTCACAGGCAAACAGCATACGCCTATTTGGGATACAGTGAAGGTACATTTCCCGTTAGTGAAGACACTGCAAAGAGAATTTTCAGCTTACCCATGCACCCGTATCTCACAGAAAATGAGCAGAAAGAGATCACCGCGATCTTAGGCAAAGGCATCTAAACCATGAAAATCGCCACTATCATAGGTGCCCGTCCTCAATTCATAAAGGCTGCCGCAATATCTCGCGCAATCGCTGCCCACAACGCACACCTGACTTCTCTCACCTCACCCCTCACGGAGGTTATCATCCATACCGGCCAACACTATGATGATGACATGTCAGCCATATTTTTCCGAGAACTCGAAATTCCCGAACCAAAGTACAATCTGAACATCGGGTCCGGTTCTCATGGCGAGCAGACAGGGCGAATGCTGATGGCTATTGAAGAGGGGCTACTTAAGGAAAAACCGGACTGGGTATTGATTTACGGTGATACCAATTCCACGTTGGCCGGTGCCCTTGCCGCGGCGAAGCTCCATATCCGCATCGCCCATGTGGAGGCGGGCCTACGCAGCTATAATCGCCTGATGCCCGAAGAAATCAACCGGATCGTGGCCGATCAACTCGCCCATCTGTTGTTTTGTCCCAGTCAAGTCGCCGTCAACAATCTCGCTGTGGAGGGCATTACAAAGGGCGTCTTAATAACCGGGGACGTCATGGCCGACGCCTTGCAATTCGCAGCGACAAAAGTATCGGCCCATTCGGACATCCTGGCCCGTTTGGAGCTTCAGCCGCAAGGCTATCTCCTCGCCACGGTCCATCGGGCCGAAAATACGGATGATCCGAATCGCCTTGGCAATATCATGGGCGCCCTTTCAGAGCTTGCCAAGCGGGAGCCTGTCGTGCTCCCTCTCCATCCAAGAACAAAAAAAATACTTGAGGACCACTCCCCCTCACTCCTGACGCCTAACTCCTCACTCAAGCTCATCGATCCCGTAGGTTATTTCGATATCATCGCACTCGAAAAATCGGCCCGGCTCCTCCTGACCGATTCTGGTGGAATGCAGAAAGAGGCCTACTGGTTGAAGGTACCGTGCATTACCCTACGGGATGAAACGGAATGGATCGAAACAACGGAGCTGGGATGGAACATTCTGACTGGCGCGGATCGTGATCGGATCGTCGAGACGGTTCGCACTTTTAAAGCACCATCCGAACATCCGCCCCTTTATGGGGATGGTAAGGCAGCGGCACATTGCCTGAAAGCATTGTTGGAATCGTAATCGACCAAAAGGAAGGGATTTCATGACTGAAAAAAACATTGCCGTCATTGGTGCCGGATACTGGGGTAAAAATCTCGTGCGCAATTTCCATCAATTGGGCGTTCTCAAAACGATTTGCGATGGCGCACAACCTATTCGTGAGGAAATGACCAAAACCTACCCGGATGTTGCCGTTACCGATGACATCAACGAGGTTCTCAAAGATGCAGACATCAAAGGCATCGTCATTGCAACCCCAGCCGTCCTTCATTATGAGATCGCAGAAAAAGCCCTCCAGGCTGGCAAACACGTCTTTGTGGAAAAGCCTCTGTCCCTGAATCGCGCTGATGGTGAAAAACTGGTTCGACTTGCTGCGGATAGCAAAAAAGTCCTTTTTGTCGGCCATATCCTGCATTACCATTCTGCCGTCATCAAGCTGAAGGAGATGATCAAGGCCGGGAAAATCGGAAGACTTCAATATATCTATTCCCGTCGTTTGAGCTTTGGGAAAATCCGCCGGGAGGAAAACATCCTTTGGTCTTTTGCACCCCACGATATTTCCATTATTTTGAGCCTTACAGGTGAAGAGCCTTCTTATGTTGATTCCGTCGGCAGCAATTTCCTTCATGCCCGAATTGCCGATATTACCATGACGAACCTTAAGTTCCCCTCGGGTATTGGCGCCCATATCTTTGTGAGCTGGCTCAATCCCTACAAGGAGCAAAAACTCGTCATCGTGGGTAGCAATGGGATGCTCGTCTTCGACGACACGGAACCCATAGAAACAAAGCTGGTTCTTTATCCCCACACGATCAACTGGCAAAACGGTCTTCCTGTCCCGAACAAGGCGGAAAGCGTAGCCGTTGATCTCAAGGATATTTGGGAAGAGCCGCTAAAGGCCGAATGCAAAGCCTTTCTAAAAGCAATAGAAACCAACACAAAACCAATCACCTCCGGTGAAGAAGGCCTACGTGTCTTAAAAATACTAGAACTCAGCCAACAATCCATAGAACAAAAGGGACATCATCCCCATCAAGAACTCAAAACTCAAAACTCAAAACTCAAAACTGATTTCTTCGCCCACGAAACCGCCATCATCGACGACAACGTCACCATCGGCGAAAAAACCAAGATCTGGCACTTCTCCCACATACTATCCGGCTCCAAAATTGGTGAAAACTGTAACATTGGCCAGAATGTTGTTGTGGGTCCCGATGCCGTAATCGGTAACAAATGCAAAATACAGAACAACGTCAGCGTCTATAAGGGAGTAACTTTGGAAGACGGCGTCTTCTGCGGGCCATCCATGGTTTTTACAAACATCTATAACCCCCGGGCCGAAATCGGAAAGATGGACCAGGTTCGCCCCACCCTCGTCAAGAAGGGCACCACCCTGGGGGCCAACTGCACCATAGTTTGTGGCCATACAATAGGACAATATGCCTTTATCGGCGCCGGGGCGGTGGTCACAAAGGATGTCCCCGACCACGCCCTAATGGTCGGCAATCCAGCGAAGAAAATCGGATACATGTGCATATGTGGAGAAAAATTAAATAATGATCTTCAGTGTCCCATCTGCAACAAAAAATACAGACAAGCCGAGACTGGTTTACTCCTGACGCCTGACACCTAACACCTAACACCTAACACTTCACGGGCTGCTGGCTGGATGTGCGTATGCGGCGAAAAATTGGATGCACGCCGGTCATGCCCGGTTTGCATGAAAAAATTCAACGAACTTTCTGCGCCGGATGACACTTCGGCATGATAAATCCGATAACCTCAATGATTTTAATCCATCAAGAATCGTTTTTATGAAAATATCCTCCTTTACAAAACCATCAAATAGTTTTTCCGGCAACGTCTTGAAGCTGGTATCCGGCACAACCTTCGCACAAGCAATTTCAATACTTACTGCCCCTATTCTGACACGTCTTTATGCGCCGGAGGCTTTTGGTATTGTTGCGTTGTTCACATCCATTGCTGGCATCTTAGGGGTCATTGTCTGCCTGCGTTATGAAATGGCCATCATGCTGCCGGAACGCGACGAAGAGGCCGCCAATCTGCTCGGCGTCTGTCTGGGATTTACTTTACTGATTTCGTTGTTGCTGATTCCTATTGTCTGGTGTGGGCGCGCCCCCTTGGTGAAGTGGCTGAATGCGCCATCCTTGGAATCCTACTTATGGCTGGTTCCATTGGTAGTTTTCATATCCGGTGTATTTCTAGCACTCAATTACTGGAACTCACGCACCAAACATTTTGGGCGGTTATCCATCGCCACAGTTACAAGTTCTTTAACATATACACCATTGACTCTTGGTCTCGGCCTTGCCGGTCGAGCCACAGCAGGATCCATGATTGGCGCCGGTATTGCCGGCCAAGCTGTGGCTACATCTGTCCTTGGCGGCCAGATATGGCGTGATGACCGCAGTGTCTTTCTTAAATCCATTCGATGGCGGTTAATGTGGATGGGGATGAAAAGGCATAAGAAATTTCCCTTGATCAACACATGGTCAGCCTTGATGAATACTATGTCTGCTTCTCTGCCCACATTGATGCTGGCTGCCTTTTTTTCATCAACGGTGGTGGGTTTTTACGCCCTCGGGTATAAGCTTCTCAGTCTACCCATGAGTCTGATCGCCGGTGCGATTGGGCAGGTTTTTTTTCAGAGAGCAGCGAAGGCCAAAAACGAAGGCACGCTGCCATTGGTTGTCGAAAGAATGCTGTTGCGTCACGTGTCGCTTGGTTTGTTTCCGCTACTTTTGGTCATGGTGATTGGAAAAGATATCTTTTCGGTCATCTTCGGGAATCAGTGGGCAGATGCCGGCGTCTATGCCCAAATATTGGCACCATTGATAATGTTTCAATATATTGGTTCTCCGCTCTCAACCCTTTTTTCCGTCTTGGAGATTCAAGGCGCAGGATTGTTGTTTAATTCGATCCTTTTGGTAACAAGAATTGCTTCCCTCGTGATCGGTGGTTTTCTAAACAGTATTCTTCTTGCACTAATGTTGTTTGCTATTACAGGCGCTATAATGTATTTCGGCTTTTGTTTGTTCCTTCTTAAAAAATCGGGCGTGTCAATGTCGATGCTTGTCAGTCGTGCATTACAGATGTTTGTAATCGTTGTTATCTCTCTATTGCCGGTTGCTATTTTAAAAGGTTTCGGCGCTCAGTCTTTGATTGCCGTTATCGCCGGATGCCTGTCCTTGCCACTCTATTATCTTATCCTGTATTTACGCGATGACGAGTTGAAAAAACTGGTTGCAGATTTTTGGGGACGGCGTAAAAGTATTTAATATGCGAAAAGGAAACATGGATGCATAAGGGGAAATTGAAACGAATGATTGAAAATAATTGTGTGAAAATAATTAAAATAAAAAAATTTTCTTCGCGGATTTATTTACACTTTGACAAAGGATTTTTTACTTCTAGTACATACCATAGTGAGGAAGGAAAAGAAAAAAATGATGCCTAGTTTGACAATGATTTGATTTCTCGCAAATATAGTATTGATTCTCTAGAAAATGCTAATATATTTTACGATCCAAGTGAGTTTAATCTGATCATCAATGAGAATATACAAACACTCACCACCCAGTTCATGGCATAAGTACCATATAGGTCGGGGAACCAAAATATGGACAAAGAAAGACTTTAACGTTTGGGGAGGCAGAAAATGGACGATGATAAGTCATACTTAAGAACGCTTGATGATTTTTGTATTGGAGATATTTACAAACATTATCCAAGTAAAACAATAACAGAGAGTGATAATAACCTATTTTGCCTTTTAACATTAAATCACCACCCAATACATAGTGATCTGGAATTTGCGAAAAAAAGTCCACACTGCAAAATTCTCGTCGTGGGAACATATGTTTTAAGTTTGATTGTCGGAATGTCGGTCCCACATATTTCAGGCGCGGCAATTGCCAATCTTGAGTATGAAAAAGTCGTTCACAATGGTCCGGTATTTATCGGGGATACTATTAGGGCAGAGTCCACTATTCTTGAGGTTAAACCGTCAATGAATAAGCCTGACAGAGGGGTTCTTTATGTCGAGACGGTAGCATTTAATCAAAATAATGAGAAAGTATTAACACTGAGAAGGCGCGTATTGTTGCCGAAAAAAGTTAGATAAAATGATTAGGGAGAGGAAAAATGGAAAAACCTTATAAAGGCCCTTGGGTAATGAGAACGTTTTTATTCGTTCCGGGACACAATGAGAAACTGTTGAAGAAAGGCAGTCAGTCAGATGCGGATTGTGTGGCACTATGTCTTGAAGACGCCGTGCCTTTCAGCGAGAAAGAGAATGCAAGGCAAACAATTAAAAAGATTTTAGCTGAAGGCCTTTTTAGTCACAAACCCGTTTTTGTTCGGATTAACTCTATGGATTCAGGTTTAACGCTATTGGATCTTGAAGCCGTTGCCTGTAAAGAACTTGATGGTTTTGTTTATCCTATGGCCTACACACCGGATGATATTAAAAGCTTTGATGCCCAGCTCAGTCTAATTGAGGCTCAGAAGGGTTTGGCAAAGGGGCATTTTTCAATTGTTGTTTTAATTGAGACACCGGCGGCGGTACTTCATGCTTATGATATAGCAAAAGCATCAAGCCGTGTTGTAGCGTTACTTTTTGGATGTGAAGACTACATGGCGGAAATGGAATGTCGATATTCTATAGAAGAGCGAACTCTCTTTGTGCCAAGAAGCATGCTTGCAATAGCCGCCCGTGCCGCCGGAGTTGTTCCGCTTGATACACCATATGTAAGAGTCCACGATTTGGAAGGCTTGAAGCGTTTTGCGACTCTGGGCAGGGATTTAGGTATGGCCGGTATGCTTGTCATGTCGCCTAGCCAAATTGATGTTGCCCATGAGTGTTATACGCCAAGTCAAGAGGAAATTGAGTATGCTTCCGATGTCGTGAGCTCTGCAGCGGCTGCACAAAAAGAGGGGAAAGGGATTGTAATTGTAAATGATAAATTTGTTTCACCACCAACACTTAAGCAATCAAAAAAATTATTAGAAAGAATTGCGGATATTCAAATAATAGAGAAGCTTAAATCACTTTAATTGCTTATGATATTCACAGTATAAATATCTTTGTCTTTTAATTAGAGGTCTAGTGGTATGCCTAAAACTTATACAAAGAAAGATTTAATTGATGATTTCGAAAAAGTGGGTGTTCGTAAAGGCGACCTGTTGAACGTTAAATGTTCATTAAAATCGATTGGATATATATTTGATAGCGGGGTAAAAACTCTTATTGAAGCCTTACTTGAAACAGTTGGAAAAGGTGGAACAATCGTAACCGATTCCTTTGTTTCCGCATTTCCTATACGGAAATTACGAGCGGATAAATCTTTGATTAGTAGCGATAATACACCCTCATATGCAGGCGCTTTAGCTAATTCAATGATTTCCTTTCCGGGTAGATTTAGGAGTTCACATCCCATTCAGCGGTTTGTTAGCATCGGCAGTGCTGCAAAGTGGTTGACAGAAGAGCATCGGCCTGAATCTTATGCATACGATGTACTAAGAGTAATGGCCGAAAATGGGGGAAAAAATTTAAAGATCGGTACGGATGAGAAAGTCGTCGGTGTTGGAACAACCCATGTTGCCATCGGAAAATTGGGTTTCAAGCAGAAAAGGTTGGATGCGGGTATATGGTACTATGATAAAGATAATCATCTGCAATTATTTGAGAGAAATTGGGCAGGTGCATGTAGCGAAGGACTTAAAAATTTCTTGCCGTTTTATGATAAGTCTGGCGCTGTTTTACAAGTAATTAATCTTGAACATCCAAAAAATC
>CAYGNV010000081.1:0-9723 GCA_964351355.1 uncultured Smithella sp. | reverse complement strand
TGACCCGCCACATGTGGCCGCATTCGCCGCCGATAATCCATTTGACGCCGAGCCGCTTTGCCTCAGCGTAGATCTTGGCGTTGAGACGTTTGACCATTTCAGCGGATGTGAAAAGACCGAAGTTTCCCCCTTCGGAAGCGTAGGTGCTGAAGGTATAATTCAGGCCGATCTCGTGGAAGAGCATCAGATAACCCATGCAGGTAAAAGTCCCGGGATCGGCGAAGTAATCGCCCGACGGCGTGACAAAGAGAATGTCAGCGCCTTTTTTGTTGATGGGAACATCCACGCGGATGCCCGTCCGGTCTTCGATATCATCGGCCATGAATTCGAGCATGTCCTTGATGCCGCCGGGCTGAATGCCCAGGTGGTTGCCCGTGCGAAAGCAGTTTGCTACCGGTTCGATGACCCAGTTGATGTTGCACCCCACGAGGTTGAGAAGTTCCCGACCCATCATGGTGACCTCTGCCTGATCGATGCCATAAGGGCAGAAAACGGAACAACGGCGGCACTCGGTACACTGGTAGAAGTAGTAGAACCACTCCTTGAGGACATCAATCGTCAGGTCTCGGGCGCCGGCAAGGCTGCCGAAAAGTTTACCCGACGTCGTAAAGTAGCGGCGATAGACCGAGCGCAGAAGTTCGGCCCGCAGCACCGGCATGTTTTTCGGGTCGCCGGAGCCGATATAAAAATGGCACTTATCCGCACAGGCGCCGCAGCGGACACAGACATCCATAAAGAGGCGGAAGGAACGATATTTTTCCAGACGCTCCTTCATGCCTTCCAGGATAATGGCTTGCCAGTTGTCCGGTAGTTTCCAGTCTTCGTCTGAGGGTTGCCAGGCCCTTGGGTTAGGGAGATCCAAGTAGGTCAGATTTTTCGCGGCCCCGCTGTAACTCCAGGTTCCCTGCCTAAAATCGACAGACGTGTCCATCCAATCGGTTTTCGGCGGTGCGTATTGAATTTTAATCAACTGATCTGATTTGGGGATCTTGGCAAACGACACGGCTACTCCTTTTCCACGGGTAATCCCGATGCCTTCATTTTATCCCGGAACTCATCCTCGTATTCTTCATAAGTATGAACTTTGACGGGGGCATTCCAGGGATTGATATGCCGCCGCATCCGGCTGTCGTTTACGAGGTTGCGGGTTGGGCTGAGAAAGACTCCTCCGGCATGCATGAGCTTGCTTGCGGGAAACCAGGCCATCAGGGCAAAGACAAAGCACAGGTGGATGTAAAAAACGGCGCTGATCCCCTGAGGAACAACAGGCGAAAAAGTCACCCAGCCCATCGCCAGGATCTTTACCGCGTTGAGATCGGCGGGGAAAAAGTGTCTCATCAGAAGGCCTGTGCTTACCACGCCGGCGATCAGCAGCAGTGAAAAATAATCGGTGAACAAGGAGATGTAACGCACCTGCGGGACAACCACCCGGCGCAGGAATAGGAACGTCAGCCCTGCGAGTATGGCGGCATCGCTCAGATAAAGAGTCGGGATGCCGATCTCGAAGAATCCGTCCAGAGCGGAGAGAGCGCCAATCCAAGGGGCGATCGGTTCGGTGAAAAAGCGCAGGTGGCGAAGCACAATGATCGCAAGAGACCAGTGGAACATCAGACCAAAAAACCAGAGCCACTTGGCACTGCCGTAAACAGGACGTCCGTCAACAATCGCCACGTCCGTATTCCGGAAGAGTGACCGAAACAGGAATATCTCCTGAGCCATTCTTGCGATTACACCCCAAGGCCCGGATGGATTTTCCACCGGATTAGTCTTAATCCAGGGCAGCGATTTCCCCTGGCCGCAAGTCGCAGGAATGCGGAAGGGGACGGGTGATTTGGCCCATAAAAGAATACGAAAGACGAAGCCGATCAGAAAAACGGCTATGGCGATATACGGCAGGATGTTCGTTATGAAGCCGGATAAGCCGAGTGTGGACAAACCTGCGGGAAGTGCCGCCAGCATTAAAATGATAATCAGCGATAGGGCGATGTCTTTGACGGTCTTCAATGCCACTCCCACTGAATAAAGGGTTTTTTGAGGTCGGCCATGGCGTTGACGATCAGCTCCACAAGCCCGCCATAGAAAATGCCCGACTTTTCCCAGACACCATAGTAGTTAAACATATCTCGGTACTGCCCCTTGCAGTTCGAGCAGGGCGCACAGACATACTTTTTTATCTCCGGACCCGGAACATCCTGGAAAACCTCCAGGGTCTGCTTGAGTTTCATCCGGCCTGAGACAGAGGACCGCCAGTCGGGAAAGTTATTGGACTGCGTAATGGCAAAGCCGCTTCCACCGCCGCAGCAATAATTTTCCACACCATGGGGCGTCATCTCCCGAAACTGTGGACAGATCTTTTCCAGTATCCGTCGTTGCGGTTTGACGATCCCCATGAGACGGACCATGTTGCATGGATCATGAAGCGTGACGGGAAAATTGTTCCGGCTGGGATCGAGCTTGAGCCGGCCGCTCATAACGATCTCCTCCATCAGCGGGATGGCGCTTTCCCGGGGGATATTGAGGTCTCCCGTTAGAATCCGGTCGGCAATAACGATCATGGCCTTGTGGGCATGACCGCATTCACCAAGGGAAATCTTGCGCACCCCTAGATTCTTAGCGGCCTGGGCGTGCCGGACGGCGACGCGGGCAAACTGGACATCGTCGTACCAGACGCCATAATTGACGGCATCGTACCCGACAATTTCGCTGGAAAGCGTCCAGTCAATCCCGGCAGCATCAAACAGGATCGCAAAGGCCTCCAGGTTTTCCGGCCAGGCCATGAATTCACCCGCATTGTGAAGAAACAGCATCTCCGCTCCCTTTTTGTCCACGGGAATTTTGATCTTTTTACCGGTTTTTTCTTCAATCTCCTCCTCGATAAATTCCAGGATATCCTTAAGCGCGGGGGGTGTCATGCCTGTGGAGGAGCCTACTCTGATCTGCTGGACGGATCCTTTTTCATGGATTTCCTTCGGGGCAATGCCCATCTGCTGACTGAATAGTTTCCGGATCTCCCGGGTGATCAAGGCATTGTCGCAGTTAAGCAGGCAAACCTGTGCGCAACGCCGGCAAAGCGTGCAGCGATAAGCCAGTTCGGCCAATCGGATAATCGTCTGCGCATTCAGTTTTATATCACTGGCTTTGAACTTGCGCAGCAGCGGATGCTCCTTTTTGATGTAGGTACTGATAATCCGCCGCAGGATCTCCGGCCTCATCGTGGGACGGTAGATATCCTGACGGCCGCTGGCAACATACGCCGGGCAGGCATCCGAACAAATCTGACATTTCACGCAGTACTCGAGAGTGTGCATGAGCGGCTGAAGAAAGGTCCAGTTATTTTCAGAGGAGAAGAGTTTTTCCAGTCCGGCCAGAAATTTTTCAATGAAGACCTTTTCTTCTTCCGGAGTTGCCGGAGGAGCAATGCCGACAGCGACAACACCGTCAAGCGAAGCATCCATGCGTTTGCGTTGATCTTCCGTCAGCTTCCGGATAGGAGGTTTGTCGATTTGATCGTAAGGAGGCGGTAAAGGCATCAAATCTGAAGGGTCGATTTCGGTTACCTGTCTGCCGGATCGACTAAAATCCTTGATGCTGGTTTTCCTGATCATACTTTATCCTTTTTCGTTTCCGGTAACCCCGACGACGCAGCCGCCTCGGCCCAGCTACTTCCTTTGCGAATATGGGAACCTTCCCAGGAGAGCTTTTGCTTCAGAAGCCCTTTTATTTGTTTTTCCATGGGGCTTCCGGGAAGATTCGGTTCATCATCCCACCGGATAAAAAAATAGGCGAGAATTCGTGTGATGTAATGCGTCGAGCGGGTGAAAGGCAGATAGATGAGGAAAACGTTGAACAGAATAATATGGAAAATGGTCGCGGGATGAAGTGCGGGCGGTGTCAGGGTGACAAGCCCCAACCAGTAGGTCCGGTATTCGGCGAGTGTCGGGTCCAGCGCGAGCCAGGCATAAAGACCACTGCCATAGACCATGAGAAAGAAGATATAGTTAAAAAAGTTCATCGGCATGGCGTAAGTCCGAAGTCCCCGGTCGGCCAACTTTATGATGGGCATGCCGATGCACCCGAAGACGCCGCCAACAAAGGCGATTCCTCCTGTAAGCAAGAGGATATGGTAAAATATCTTTCCCGCTACGCTCGGAGAAGCGGCAGCGATGGTAAGCCCGCCGACCATGGCTATTGCCGCAAAGAAGCAGAGGATATGGAACAAAATGATGAAAATGAATCCCAGGTGCCACGGCAGAAGAAAGAGCCAGTAGAGCGGATTACGCTTATAGTACTCGGCCATGTAAAAATTATCTTTCAGCGAATACCAAAGGCTCCGCCCTGTATTTTTAGGACGCGGTTTTGTCCACCATTCCTGTTGTTCATAGTAGGATCCTCCATAGCGGTAATGCTTTTCATGGATCACGGGGTAGAGGTCCCAACGAATGTGTGTCGGCATCGCGAGCCATTTCGCAATCTTGAAAGCATACACCGCCACGATGAATACATAGGCAAAATATGTCAGAACAATGAGAAACGTTCCCATGGTTTCCTCATTCCTTCCTCTTGATGTCTGGCAGACCTAGACGCAGCCCGTCGGTTTCGAAAGCCCCGCCAGTTTACAGGCGCCCTTGGCCGGTCCGGTCGGAAAGAGCTCATAGAGCTTCTTCATGTCGATCCCCAGATCTTTACAGATTTTTCGGATCATCGGCGCGATGCCGAACTGCTGATAATAATTCCGCAGATAATTGATGAGTTTCCAATGTTCTTCCGTGAGCGTCCCTTCGATGGCCTCTGTGTGTGCGTAAGCCTGTGCGAACTCTTCATTCCATTTATCGAGTTCCTGAAGAAATCCATCTTCATCCACTTCGTATGTTTTTCCTGCTAATTCAATTTGCGGCATGTGTGAAACCTCCTGTTCCAATCCATATGATTTTTATAAATGAATCCTTCCTGTTGTTCTTCTTTTCATCAGGAGTATCGATGAGAGAAAACGGGGGAATGATTCTGCCTTGCTTCTCGGTAACGCCTGGCTGCGCCGATAAGAGCCCCGGCCCACTGGGGCGTTCCCAGCGCGTGCAGGTGGGTGAACCCGGCAAAAATATTTTTCCTGCACAGGCCGTCGCGCTGACCATCCATCCCTGTCCCCCGCAGGACGTTGCAGGCCGTATGCGTGTCGTCTTCCTTTCGAGACAGGATCCGGCAATAATGAAACTCGTGGCCTCTCATCCTGGCGCCGATGGGAAAAAAAGGGTTTTCCCGATCCACGGTCAAGGTCGTATATCCGTGTCCCTGTGGCTTTTTTTCCATACGGAAGGAAACGGGCAGCGCGCCAACCATCGGATACTGTTCATCGCCGATCGTCAGGGATTCGCCCAGGTAAATGAAACCTCCGCATTCAGCGTAAATCGGAAGACCTGCTTCAGCCGCAGCTCTCAGGGACAGGCGGAAAGCATCGTTTTGGGCAAGGCGACCGGCCTGCGTTTCGGGAAAACCACCACCAATGTATAAGGCATCCACGTCCGGAAGGTTTTTTTCATCAAGGGCGCTGATCTCCACCATTTTTGCGCCCCGATCGCTCAGGGCCTCCAGATTTGCGGAATAATAAAACTGAAAAGCGGCGTCTTTGATCACGCCGATTGTGACAGGCTCTTCACCTCTTTGATCGGGGCTGGCTGGATTGGGAAATGCATCAACGCTCCAGGGCGCCGCGCTTTCGGCAACCTTCAGAAGCCCCTGAATGTCCAGGTAGTCGCGGGCGATGACGCCCGCCCTGTCCAGGGCGCGCTGCGTGCGGTCGTGCTCCTGGGGGGGAATTAATCCCAGGTGCCGATCCGTAAAGGGAAGATCCGTCATCCGTGGCACCATGCCATAGACGGGAAGCCCGGCATATTCCTCAATGGACTGCCGGATAACGGCCGCATGACGACTACCGTTCACCCGGCTCAGAATGACGCCCCGGATATCGACGTCGGGATCAAGGCTTCGACATCCCATAACCATCGCTGCTGCTGTTCGTGTGACCTTATCGCAATCGACTACCAGGATGACCGGCGCATTGAGGAGCTTGGCCAGTTCGGCTGTGCTGAATTCACCCGCGGCATTCACGCCGTCAAAGAGCCCCCGGTTGCCTTCAATGAGGGAAACGGCGCCTTCTGCGGCATGACGTGAAAAAGAGCGGACGACCTCACCGGAACCCATCAGATAGGTATCCAGGTTGTAACAGGGCCGAGATGCCGCCAGGGAAAGCCAGGCCGCGTCGATATAATCCGGTCCCTTTTTGAAGGGCACAACCGGAATGCCCTGCCTTTGCAGGGCTACGGCCATGGCGACGGAAAGTGTGGTCTTTCCCGCACCGCCCCGCAGGGCGGCCACAATCAGACGTGGGCAGGATCGGTTCATAGTCCATCACCTATTTTAAGAGCACGACCCTTCTTCTTTCGGAAAGAATTCAGCCAGTACGAGATACGTTGAGCTGCCACTCGACCAGTACACCAGCGCGTCATCAGCGAGCAGTGCTTTCACGGCATCATGAACGGCATGCCGGTCCACGTCGGGGAGCCATTTGGTGACATCCCGGATGTAAAACATCTTTTTGTCACCTTTGGATTTTTCGTGAAAAAGGTCGATGATCCGTTTTTTCAAGTCCTCGCTCATGTTCACCCCCATTTGAATTGTGTTGATGTCCGGAATGTTTCCGTTGCCATATCGAAATCGTCGATATGCTTGTCCGTAAACGGAATACCCGTCAGGGTGAAGAACCGCTCCCAGCCGACGCGTTCGATCCATTCGCCGACCCGTTCATGCTTGCGGGCGTGGCTTACATAGACCTCAATGATGTTCTTCACGGCATCCACAACCTCCGGCCAGCGTGGCGGGTTGTTGGGAAGAAAAGGAATCGCCAGCTTGGAAAACATCGGCGCGCTCCGGGCGTTGGAGACCTTGCCTCCGACCCAGATGGATATCCCGTCGTTTTCGGGATCGGCAATCGGCATGGCCGGACAAACGGTGTAACAGTTTCCGCAATACATACACTTCTCGTCATTGACGGTAATGGTTTTGTTCTTCATATCACCCCGGATGGCGCCTGTGGGACAGGAAGCTACCGTGGACGGGATTTCACACATGTTCGGTACGCGGGTGTTGTCCACCTTAGGCACTGTGCGGTGAATACCCAGAATGGCAATGTCGGAGCAATGCACGGCGCCGCACATGTTCAGGCAGCAGGCCAGGGCAATCCGGACGTGGGCAGGCAGTGTCGAGGTGACGAAATACTCATAGATTTCATCCATGAGGGCCTTGACGGGTCCCGAGGCATCGGTGGCGGGGGTGTGGCAGTGGACCCAGCCCTGGGTGTGGACGATGTTCGAGATGGAGTGCCCGGTGCCGCCGACAGGATAGTTGCGAGTGGCCAGTTCGGCAATCAGGGGCTCTACTCTATCTTTGTCATCCAGAAGAAACTCGATATTGTTACGGCTGGTAAAACGAAGGTAACCGTCACAATATTTTTCCGCCAGGTCGCAGATTTCCCGGATGTGATCCGTCGAAACCAGCCGCGGTGATCCGGCGCGCACGGTATAGAGCGCCTCTCCCGATTCCGCAACGTGCATGAGCACGCCCGGCTTGAGAATTTCATGATAAAGCCATTTCCCGTAATTTCTCTGAATGACGGGCGGCAGCATGGTTTTATAGTCAGGGGGACCAATATCTGTTTTTGCCATCCTACTTCACCTCCTTTTGGATTTCTTCAAGCCAGAAGAATACATACGGATTGGTTCTGGGCGCTTTAACCATCTGGGGAACGGCGGGCAGACCCACGGCCCGCAGGAATACCCGCATGCCCAGGCGCGTGATTAACTCGCCCAATCTTTCTCTGGATTTGCCATGCTCGTCCCACCAATCCTGGATGCGGTCGATCAGGTCTTTGAGTTCCGTGTAAGGCGGTTCTAATTTCATAAACGGCACGATAACCCAGGAAAGAAGAGCCCCCTTCACAATAGGCGCCTTGCCACCGACCAGGATGGTCGCGCCCCTCTCCTTGCCCGGCCGCAGGGCTTTCGGCATCAGGTTGATGCAGTGCATACAGCGGGTGCAGTCCTCATTATATATCTTCAGTTCTTTTCCGTTCCATTCCATACACTTCGTCGGGCAGAGGTCGCAGACCTCCGTCTGGATATTGATGGCTGATGCGGCGCAGGCCAGAACTTCCTTCTGGTTAATCTGAATGTCTCCTTTCCAGGTCCCGATGACGGAAAAATCCGACCGGGCGATGGAGGCGACGCAATCATTGGCGCAGGCCGATATCTTGATCTTGAATTTATAGGGAAACATGGGACGGTGCATCTTATCCTGGTAGTGCATGGTGAGGTTGTAACAAACATCGAGACTGTCAACGCAAGCCCATTCACAACGCCCCGGTCCGACGCAGGCACTGGGTGTCCGGAGGGCGGAGCCGGAGCCGCCGAGGTCAAAACCGGCCGCGGAAAGGTCATCAAAGCAGGATTGAAGATGCTCTGTTTTTGTGCCCAGCAGAATGACGTCTCCCGTTGCTCCATGCATGTTGGTGAGACCGCTGCCGTGTTTGTCCCAGACATCACAGAGGTTGCGCAGGGCATCCGTCTTGTAGAACCACCCTGTGGGGTGATTGACTCTCATGGTGTGAAAGGCCTGAACATTGGGGAACAGATCGGGTCGATCCGAATAGCGCCCGATGACGCCGGCGCCGTAGCCCTTGACGCCGACAATACCCCCATGCTTCCAATGACCGATTTTCTCTTTATAAGAAAGTTCCAGCTGACGAAGGAGATCCTCGGCCATGGGACTCTTTTGTGCCGCCTGCTTCATGTCTTTTACAAAGCTGGGCCATTTTCCCTTTTCCAGTTCATCCAGAAGGGGGGTATCTGATTTTGCCATGATTTTCCTCCTCTCAACACCGTTCATTTTTCGGTCCTGAAACCCGAATAAGATCCCGGCTACGATCTGCCTTACCGGACTTTATTGTTTGACTTCTACATCATTTTAATAATAAATAACAATTCATATTATTGATAATATACATCAATATTATTTATGAATAAATGGATATGATGGTGTGGGCCTGATGATTACTCTGAGACAGTTGGAGATTTTTGAAAAAGTTGCCGGTGGCCGGCATGTTACAAAAGCCGGCAAACAGCTGCTCATCACCCAATCGGCGGTCAGCATGGCTATTGCCGAATTGGAGAAATTTGCCGACGCGCCTCTTTTTGAGCGTCGCGGCAGGCGGTTACTGCTCAATGATCGGGGGCGTCTGATTTTGTCCCAGGCACAGGAAGTGCTGCGGCAAGTCGGCACGATAGAACAGTTGTTGATTGAATCCGTCGGTGAACCGATAGGTATATTGAAAGTAGGAGCCAGCACCACGGTTGGCAACTATATTCTTCCCACTATCGTTGGGGATTTCACCCGGAACTATCCTCGGGCCAAAGCCTGGCTGCAGGTCGGCAATACTGACCAGATCGAGCATGCAGTGGAAACCGGTGCGTTGGACATGGGAATTATCGAGGGACCTTCCCATGTCGGTTCGCTTCACTCAACACAATGGAGGAACGATGAGCTTGTTGTGGTCGTCGGAAAGGGGCATCCCTGGACAATGCAAAAAAGAGCATCCAAGGCTATGCTGGAAAAAGCGCAATGGATCATGCGGGAAAAGGGATCCGGAACCAGAGAGATATTTGAATCCGCGCTGAA
>CAYGNV010000080.1:0-9818 GCA_964351355.1 uncultured Smithella sp. | reverse complement strand
GTTAACAACGTACCTGTGTCCCGTCATATGGCAAGAAGGCTCAAAGGCGTGGAGCAGCACCCGGTGATCATGGGAAACCCCGGTGATATCATGGCGGTGCTGAAAAAAAAGCCATCCAATGGGGCGGTCAGTTACCTTGATTATCGGTATTCGGGATCAACGTTATCAAGGAAATATTATGGTGATATGCGCAAATGAAGAGGCGCGTTATATGATCAAAGTAGCACGATTTATTCTTGTTGAAAAATATGCTGAAGCTTAGCGAAGAAATCATTACCGGAATTTATCTGGTCGGCGGCCCCGGCGTCACTCAAGCCGATGACGCAGCCGTGTATTTGATTGATTTTGCGGGCGATCTGGTCATGATTGATGCGGGAGCCGGCAAAAGCGCGTCGCAGATTGTCCGGAATATTGAAATGCCCGGCTTAAATCCTGCAAATTTGTCTCATTTGATATTAACCCACTGCCACATCGACCATATCGGTGCTGCGCCGTTTTTCCGTGAACGCTACGGCACAAAAATACTCATCCATGAGTTGGATGCCCAGGCAATTGAGACCGGCGATCCGATTAAAACCGCGGCCAACTGGTACGGAACAACCTTTCCGCCGACAAAGGTCGATCAGCAATTAAAAGGGGCGCATGAGATATTGAAATTCAGCGGGGAGGAATTGCATTGTCTGCACACCCCCGGCCATACGCCTGGTTCCATTTCCATTTATCTGGACAGGGCTGGAAAAAGAATATTATTCGGCCAGGACATTCACGGCCCGTTTAACAAGGCTTTCGGTTCCGACATTGCGGCTTGGAAAAAATCAATGCAGAAGCTTCTTGGTCTGGGGGCCGACATCCTGTGTGAAGGCCACTTCGGCATTTACCAGCCCAAAAATAAAGCACAGGATTATATTGAAAGATATCTGGAAGAATACGATTAACGTCAAATCAGCGCAAGACTGTCTGCCACAGCCATGCCGGCCAATGTGGGGTAAAAACGGCCGCCTTTCACCTCCACCAACTCATTTTTGATCAGTTCATTGATGATCAGGCTTTTCTCAGTCAGCAAATCTGAACCATAGCGCGTTTTGTATTGTTCAAGATCAATTCCGTCTTTTGTCCGCATGCCCAGGAAAAACGCTTCCAGTGCAAGCTGTTCCAGTGCAAGCTGTTCCAGTGAGAGCTGTTCCGACTTGTCCACCGGTTTTTTTCCTTCAGAAATGTCTTTAAGATAGGCGTTGACAGCCGCCCTGCTCCACCAGCGCTTACGTTCCAGAAAGGAATGGGCGGCAGGCCCCAGGCCCAGGTAAGGCGTGTGACGCCAGTATTTGATGTTGTGTCTGGATTTTAAGGAATCAGTGCGGGCAAAGTTGGACACTTCGTAATGAATGTAACCGGCATCGGTGAGTGCTTGCGATGTTGTCATAAAAAAATCCAACGCCTCGTTTTCCACCGTTAGTTTCAGCCCTTCTTTTTTATACTGCCTGTAGAGCGGGGTTTTCTCATCCAGCGAGAGCTGGTAACAGGAAAGATGTTCCGGGAAAAAGGACAGGGCTTCCTTCACTGTTTGCTTCCAGGCATCAATATCCTGGCCGGAAACGCCATAGATTAAATCGACACCAATGTTGTCAAATCCGGCCTTGCGGGCCGCATCGAATGCGAACACGGCTTCTTTCGATGTATGTCTGCGTCCAAGGAATTTCAATACTTGATCGTCGAAGGATTGGATGCCGATGTTGAGACGATTAATACCCAGTTTACGCAACCGCTGAAAATATTCAAGCGACACATCGCCAGGATTTACTTCCATAGTTATTTCAGCCTGCCGGTCAATATTAAAACTGCGATTT
The DNA here is from genome assembly GCA_964351355.1 of uncultured Smithella sp. Lineage (GTDB taxonomy): Bacteria > Desulfobacterota > Syntrophia > Syntrophales > Smithellaceae > UBA8904. The sequence continues at coordinate 7,974 of CAYGNV010000080.1, read as the reverse complement.
GCCGCTTTTAGAAGATCACCAATTTGCTGAATCGAAAGCAGGGAAGGCGTCCCGCCGCCGAAATAGATTGTGTCAAAAGCCGGAAAGATGTTTTTATAAAAAGCCATTTCATGCGAAATGGCTTTGATAAATTCGGGGATGAGATGGGTTGATGAAGTAGAGTAGAAGCTGCAATATCCGCATTTGCTCAGACAAAAGGGAATATGAATATAAAGCCCGGCTCGATCATTTTTCATATTTAGTCATTGTCTGTTTTCAAAACCGCCAGAAACGCGCTTTGCGGAATGCTGACCGACCCGATCATCTTCATGCGCTTTTTTCCGGCCTTTTGCTTTTCCAGAAGTTTTCTCTTGCGCGAGATGTCGCCGCCGTAGCATTTGGCCGTGACGTCTTTGCGGAAGGCGCTGATGGTGCTGCGGGCGATGATTTCTCCGCCGATGGCGCCCTGAATGGCGATCTTGTACATCTGGCGCGGAATTTCATCTTTCAGTCTTTCGCAGGCATTCAGGCCGCGGGCGCGGGCGCGGTCGCGATGAACAATCTGCGAAAGCGCATCAACTTTTTCGCCATTAACCAGAATATCCAAGAGAGCCAGATTGCTTTCCCGATAATCGATAATATCGTAATCAAAAGAGCCATAGCCCTGTGTGACGGATTTAAAACGGTCGTAAAAATCAAAAATGACTTCCGCCAGCGGCATTTCATAGGATAACTCGACGCGTCCGGGACCGGTGTAAGTCATATTGGAATTCACGCCGCGTTTTTCCATGCACAGCTTCATGACTGTACCCAAATAACGCTCCGGAAGCATCATTGCGGCGCGGATGTAAGGTTCTTCTCCTTTGGCGATTTCCGCCGGATCGGGGTAGTGGGTGGGGTTATCCACATAAATAACTTTGTTGTCCTTGAGCGTAAAGCGGTAGCGCACGCTGGGGACGGAAAGGATGATCGAGAGATCGAACTCTCTTTCCAATCTTTCCTGCACGATATCCAGATGGAGCAGGCCTAAAAAGCCGCAGCGGAAGCCCTGGCCCAACGCGGCGGATGAATCTTTTTCATAAATAAATGACGCGTCGTTGAGCTTATACTTTTCCAGTGAATCAGCCAGATCCTGATAATCATCGGACGCGATGGGGTAGATCGATGCAAAAACGACGGGCTTGACTTCCTTAAAGCCTGGCAGGGGTTGACCGCAGGGTCTTTCCTGCAAGGTAATGGTGTCGCCCGTGCGGACATCTGCAACGGTTTTCACGCCGGCGATAATGTAACCGACATCTCCGGCGGATAATTTCTCGCGTTTAGTGCGGACGAGTAGAAAATGGCCAACTTCTTCCACTTTATACGTGGTGCTGTTGTACATGAATTTGATGATGTCCCCGCTTTTAACCGTTCCTTCAAACACGCGGCAGTGAATAATTGTGCCGCGAAAAGAATCGTAATGCGCGTCAAAAATCAAAGCAGCCAGGGGATTTTCGGCGTCGCCCACGGGGGGTGGAATGCGTTCGACTATGGCTTCCAGAATTTCTTCGATGCCGACGCCTTCTTTGGCCGAGCATTTGATATGCATGTCCGGATCGAGCCCCAATTCCGAATCAATTTCGTTGAGAACCCGGTCAATATCGGCAGACGGCAGATCAATTTTATTGATAATCGGAATGATCGCAAGATCGTGTTCCATAGCCAGGTAAAGATTGGCCAGGGTTTGCGCCTGTACGCCCTGGGCGGCGTCGATCAACAACAGGACGCCTTCGCAGGAGGCCAGAGACCGGGAGACTTCATAAGAAAAGTCCACATGCCCCGGTGTGTCGATCAGATTCAGGATGTACTCTTTGCCATCCTTGGCGCGATAGGGCAGGGATATGGCATTGCTTTTGATGGTGATGCCGCGTTCCCGCTCGATGTCCATATTGTCCAGTATCTGATCCTGAAAATTTCTCTCATTGCAGACACCGGTGAATTGAATCAGCCGGTCGGCCAGCGTTGACTTGCCGTGATCGATATGGGCGATGATACTGAAGTTTCTAATATTTTCCATAAGGGTGTTAAAAAAAGCCCTCCAATGATGCGGCGGGCTTTTATCTTTAATCTCTCCTGTTTACTTAAATCAGTTTCTTCATGAGATCTTCAGAGACTTGTTTAACGCCGGCGCTTCCGTCAACGATAATTACTTTGGTTCTTTCCTTGAAATAGTTTACGCCGGCCAGTGTGCCGGTTTTTGTGTCATAGTAAATGCCGTGGCGTTTATCGATGGCCGAGGTATCCTGATCGTCGGCGCGGGCAGACAAATCATCGCAACCGCAAACACGGCAGACATTTTTACCGTCATGCTCATGAGGTTTGATGGCGTCGATGAAGATATTATTGGGGTGGTTGTTGTCCATTTTACACAATCTGCGTCCCATGATGCGCTTTTTGGCCGTTTCACGATCCAAGTCGATTTCAATCACGAAATCGAGTTTAATGTTTTCTTTCTGCAAAGCCGCCCAGAGCGCTTCAGCTTGAGCAAAATTGCGGGGGAAGCCGTCCAGCAACCAGCCATTTTTGGCGTCGTCTTCTTTCAAGCGGTCAAGAATCATCGGGATGGTGATATCATCGGGAACCAGTTCGCCACGATCGATAAATGCTTTTGCTTTTTCACCCAGCGGGGTTTTTTTTGAAATATTCTGACGGAAAATAACACCGGTTTCAATATGAGGAACGCCATATTTCTTCTGTACTATTGAGCCTTGCGTGCCTTTACCGCTGCCGTTGGGGCCAAATATTAAAATGTTCACTTGTTCAAACTCCTTTCGTAAAAAATATTAAAGTAGGTGCCTTATAATGTATTGTCTCTTTTTTCGCAACGATAAAGATTGACCGGCAGTTCCCTGTTAAAAATTCGTTTTTAAATGAATTTTATTCAGATGTCTTTTGTTGACGGTCTGATTTATTGTCCGGCTTTTTGGGTTTATCGTTGTTTAACTCTTTTATGGCGTCATGGACGGCAACCGCCCTTTGTGTTCCTTCAGCATAATACTCAAGTGCCTTGCGAAAATGGAAAAGGGCGCTTTCTTTCTTTTTCTCTTTTTTAAAATATAAACCAAAGTAGTAATGCGATTCAGCGTGTTGATTCAGTCTGCCGTGGGACATGGCAATGTGGTAGTTAATATCGACATTATCCAATGTCTTGTCCTGTAACTTGAGAAAATAATTTAGCGCGCTTTTAAAGTCACCCACGGCAAAATACGCTTTGCCCAGAGCAAGCGTAATCTGCTCGCTTGCGGGATTGATTCTGGCTGCCTGTAGCAGGTGATAACGGGCCTGCCCGGCATTGCCCGTTTTTAAATAAATTAAACCGATGCTTTTTTGAAAATCTTCATCCTGAGGCGCGATCGCCAGTGCTTTATTCAGATTTTTCAGCGCGGCGCTTGTTTGACCGAGTTGATCTTCCGTCAGAGCCAGGGCATAAAGCAGATCAACGTTTTGAGGATCTTTTTGCAGAGATTCCACGAGTTGCTTACGGTGCTTATTAAGATCGTTCAGATCCAGAACAACCAAAGCCTGCATCCGTAAAAAATTCCCCATGATATTTCCGGCGCCGCCAGTACGGCGATATTGCGTCTGGAGCAGGCTGTCCAGGTAAAAAATGCGGTCGTCTGTGCCCGGATGCGTTCGTAAATAGGAGGGTATTGTTTTGGATAAAAACTCATACTGTTTGATCAACTTGAGAAATTCAACGATGGCTGCAGGATAGTAACCGGCGTCCACCAGATAACCAATCCCCAGACGGTCCGCTTCTTCCTCATGTTCCCGTTGATATTTGAGAGATATCTGGGTGGCGCCCGCCACGGAAAAAGCGGCAATGGCCGCTGAGGCCTCTCCGCCGCCGCCGAGGAATGCTCCTGCGATAATAGCGGCTAACATGGCGATATTCAGTTTTTGGGACTTTTCAATAATACTGGCGACATGCCGGGAATTGGCATGAGCAATTTCGTGCGCGATGACGCCGGCCAGTTGCGCCTCGTTTTCCACGGCCGTGATTAATCCTTTATTAATATAAATATAGCCGCCGGGCGTGGCAAATGCGTTAATGCCCGAACTGTTGAAAATGGAGAAAGTGAAATCAAAAGACGCTTTATTGCTGTGAGCCAGTAGCCGATTGCCGATTCCCGTAATATAGGCGTTGAGCCTTTTATCCTGTACCAGGAAATTATTCTTTTCGAGTTTATCATAGATTTCTTTGCCAAGTTTTTTTTCATCGTCAATTGTAAATGCGGCCCAGGAATATTGCGTTCCCGAAAGCAGCAGAAATAAAATCAGGACAAAAGAAAAATATTGCTTTTGAAAAGCTTTGCACATAATTAAAAAAATAACCTATTTATTGTATTTTGATTATTCATATACCCGCTTTGCAATGGTTAGGCAAGTTTTCCTTAACCGGAAGATCAGGAACAGCACGAAAGGGAAAATAACGAAATCATGGAATGCGTGATCACTATTGACGGACCGGCAGGCGCGGGAAAAAGCACGGTAAGCAAGGCTGTCGCCGCCAGACTCCAATATGTTTATCTGGATACGGGAGCGCTTTATCGTGCATTAGCCTATAAAGCACTGAAATATAATATTAACGTGAACAACTCCGATGAACTGGCCGAATTATGCTCTACAACGGAGGTTACCTTGAAAAATATTGATGGTAAAATTGCTGTTTATATTGATGGCCATGATGTTGGCGACAAAATCCGGAAGGAAGAGGTTGGATTGGCTGCTTCCACCATATCCGCTTTCCCCGTTGTCCGCGAGAAATTACTTTCTTTGCAAAGAGAAGCAGGCGCCTGCGGAGGAATTGTGGCGGAAGGAAGAGATATGGGGTCGGTTGTTTTTCCCGACGCAGAGTTCAAGTTCTTTCTTGATGCGAATATTGAGGAACGAATTCGAAGGCGGCGCACAGAGCTCGCTCAAAAGAACGGACCGGCGGGGCTGGCTTCCATATCCAAGGATATGCATGCCAGAGATCATCAGGATTCACAAAGGAAAACGGCACCCTTAACCGCACCGCCAAATGCCATGATCATTGACTCAACTTCTTTAGATATCTCACAAGTTGTCGAAATAATTCTTGAGCGGGTATCAGGCAGATCGGCTTGAGGATTAAAATGAGCGTAATGCAATGGGTGCTTGATTTATCTTGCTATTTAATTTTCAGTATGTTAACCAATCAAGATTAAAAAATGTCTTATAAAAATTAGGGGGTATCAGGTTAATGGTTAACAATAATAACAAAAACTTAACAAATGAAAAGGAGGTTTCGGCCGACTCTTCGATTTCCACCGCACACAATCAGTCCAAGGAAGAAGATATAGGCTTTAAGGAGCTCTACGAGCAGAGTCTTAATCAGTTGCAGTATGGCGAAATCGCCCGTGGCAAAGTTGTCCAGATAACAGCGGATATTGTCATGGTGGACGTGGGTTGGAAAACGGAAGGTTTTATTCCGATCAAGGAACTTAAAGACACTCATGGAAATGTGAATATTTCCGTAGGTGATGAGATAGAAGTCTTTATCGACAAGCGGGATTCAGAAGGAAACCTGGTCTTATCCCGGGAAAAAGCGGCTAAACTCAAAATCTGGGACGACATTAAAAATATCAGCGACAACAATATCACGATCAAAGGAACTGTTGTGGAAAAAGTAAAAGGCGGTCTCTCTGTTGATATTGGTATTGTCGCTTTTCTGCCCGGATCTCAAATAGATATCCGTCCGATAAAAGATTTGGACCACTTTGTCGGGCAGACGCTTGATTTTCATGTTTTGAAATATGACCGAAAGCGTAATAACGTCGTTTTATCAAGGCGATCCATTGTCGCTTCCGAAAGAGAAAATGAAAAGAAAGACACGCTGAGCAATATTGTAGAAGGAAGCATTATTGAGGGCGTTATCAAGAATATTACGGATTATGGAATTTTCATCGATTTGGGTGGCATCGACGGATTGCTCCATGTGACGGATATCTCCTGGGGAAGAATAGCCAAGCCTGCGGAAATATTCCATAAGGGAGAAAAAATTACAGTTAAGATTCTTTCATTTGATCCTGAAAAAGAAAGAGTATCCTTGGGCTTGAAGCAGCTTCATGAAAATCCCTGGGAGCATATTTCGGAGAAATATCCGGTCGGCGCCCTGGTTCAGGGCAAAGTTGTCAATCTGACAGATTACGGTGTGTTTATCGAACTGGAACCGGGCGTAGAAGGCCTGGTTCATATATCGGAAATGTACTGGACACGGGAAATTAAGCATCCCTCCAAGGTATTGAATGTAGGAGGTACCGTGAATGTGGTGGTGTTGGAAGTCAATCCAGAGGCTAAGAGAGTATCCCTCAGCCTGAAACAGACAACAGCCAATCCATGGGAAAAGCTCAAGGAAAAGTATCCGGTCGGTACGGTTGTGAAAGGTCTTGTGCGCAACATCACAAACTTTGGCGTGTTTATTGGAATTGAAGATGGCATCGACGGTCTGGTTCATGTATCAGATATTTCCTGGAAACATCGGGTTACCCATCCTTCTGAATATTTCAAGAAAGGACAGGAACTCGAAGCGGTTGTTTTAAATATCGATGTTGATAACGAGAAATTTTCTCTGGGTATTAAACAAATTGAAAAGAACCCATGGGAAGAATTACCGCAGAAATATGCGCCCGGCAGCGTGGTGACCGGCAAGATAACAAACTTTACAGACTTCGGGATTTTTGTGGAAATCGAAGACGGGATCGAAGGCCTGGTTCATATTTCGGAAATAAGTCAAAAACGTGTCAAATCGTCCACAGAGCTATATAATGCCGGCGATACCGTGTCTGCCGTTGTCAAAAGCATTGATGTCAAAACAAAAAAGATCCGCTTAAGCATTAAGGAAATGGAAGCGCCGGCTCCGGTTCAGGCACCATCTTCCAGCCAATACATTAATAATCGTGAAAATATTAGCTCGAATCTCGCGCAGGCGCTGGCTGATGTAAAAATTGGCGGGCAGGCTAAGGAATAAGTAAACATGAGAAAACATCCGGTCATTTTAGGATTGGTTTTGCTAATCGCGCTGGGCGCTGTTTTATATTTTTTCTTTTATAGAGCAGGCGCCCAGTCTGGCAGCGCCGGCAATCAAAGATTTTCCTTAAATGACAAGATAGGCGTGGTGCTTGTTGAAGGCATTATCACGGATTCACTTGATATTTCTAAAAACATCGATGAATTTGCGAAAGACAGTTCCATAGTGGCTGTCGTTTTACGTATTGATTCACCCGGCGGCGGTGTTGCCGCGTCACAGGAAATATATGACGCAGTAGTCGCACTCAAGAAAAAGAAAAAGGTGGTTGTGTCGATGGGCTCGGTTGCCGCATCAGGGGGTCTGTTGATTGCGTGCGCGGGTGATAAAATTGTGGCCAATCCGGGAACCATTACCGGCAGCATATCGGCAATTATGCAGTTTGCTAATGTGGAGGAGCTCTTAAAAAAAGTCGGCGTGAAATCATCTGTTGTCAAAAGCGGTCAGTACAAGGATATTGGTTCACCCATGCGGGAAATGACACCCGAAGAACGAATCATTGTTCAGGAGCTGGTTGATGATATTTATAACCAATTTATCGATGTCATTGTCCGGGATCGAAAAATAACTCGCGAAAAAGTTATCGCAATAGGTGACGGCCGCGTTTTTACAGGCCGCAAGGCCTTGGAACACGGATTGGTTGATCAGTTGGGCGATATGGCCGCCGCCGCGAAATTGGCAAGCGTTCTGGCTGGTAAAGGTGGAAAATACGATTTAGTTTATCCCAAAAAAAAACGTCCCTCCGTTTTTGATTACGTGTTTGAAAGTGCGGCAAATCAGCTTAGTCGCTCCGTAAAAGAAAAAGCTGAAAAATGGGGAGGGGTCAGTTATTTGTATCATCCATGATTTCAACTAGGCAGAGTCTATATGACCAAAAATGAATTAATCAAAAAAACTCAATTAAAATT